>NZ_JBQJIK010000084.1:0-35829 GCF_052078665.1 Inquilinus sp. CA228
ACAGCACCGAAACACCGTCGAACCCCAGCCAGCCGCTCCCGCGGCACTGGCCGTGCGACCTCCTCAATAACCCCGGCTATCCCGCGGCAACCGCCTCCTCCCCCCGGCCAAGTGTGAGATATCCAGGTTAGCGCGCTTCCGCCGCAACCCTGCGGGCAGAAAACGGGGCCGGACAGGAAATGTCCGGCCATTCGGCTTGGTCGGGCGCCGGATTTCCGGTTATCTGACATCCGTCTTCCTGCTCAGCGGTGACGCATGACCTCGCTTGCCGATCTCTCCGCCGTCGATCTCGTCGCCCGCTACCGCGACCGCAGCCTGTCGCCGGTCGAGGTGACCGAGGCGGTGCTGCAGCGGATCGAGGCCTGGGAGCCGAAGCTGCAGGCGCTGTGGGCGCTGGATGCGGCCGGCGCCCGCGCCGCCGCCGCGGCCTCGGCCGCGCGCTGGGCCGAGGGGCAGCCGGCGGGGCCGGTCGACGGCGTGCCGGTGACGATCAAGGACAACATCGCCACCAGGGGCGTGCCGGTGCCGGTCGGCACCGCCGCGGCTCTGCTGGTGCCGGCGGCCGAGGACGCACCGCCCGCGGCCCGGCTGCGCGAGTCCGGCGCTGTGATCCTGGCGAAGTCCACCATGCCGGATTACGGCATGCTGTCCTCCGGCCTCTCCAGCTTCCACAAGCTGGCCCGCAACCCCTGGGACCTGTCGACCAACCCGGGCGGCTCCAGCGCCGGGGCGGGGGCGGCGGCCGCGGCCGGCTACGGGCCGATCCACATCGGCACCGACATCGGCGGATCGATCCGCCTGCCGGCCGCCTGGTGCGGCATCGTCGGGCTGAAGCCCAGCCTGGGGCGGATCCCGATCGATCCGCCCTATGTCGGCCGCGTCGCCGGGCCGATGACCCGGACGGTGGCCGACACCGCGCTGGTCATGTCGGTGCTGTCACGGCCGGACGGGCGCGACGGCATGAACCTGCCGCCGGCGGAGATCGCCTGGTCCGACCTCGCCATCGATCCCAGGGGACTGCGCATCGGCCTGATGATGGAGATCGGCGCCGGCATGGCGCTGGACCCGGAGGTGGGGGAGGCGGTGACCGCCGCCGCCCGGCTGCTCGAGGGCGCCGGCGCCGTGGTCGAGCCGGTGCCGGCGATCCTGACCCGGGAGATGCTGGACGGGCTCGACGATTTCTGGCGGGCCCGGGCCTGGGACGATGTCGAGAAGCTGCCGGAGGAGGGGCGGGCGAAGATCCTGCCCTATATCCGCGCCTGGGCGGAATCGGGGGCCCAGCGCTCCGGCCTCGCCGTGATCCGCGGCTTCAACCAGACCATGGCGATCCGCAAGGCCGCCGCCAGGCTGTTCACCGGGCTCGACTTCGTGCTGTCGCCGACCGCGCCGGTCGCCCGCTTCCCGGCGGACTGGGCCTCGCCGATCAACGACCCGGAGAAGCCGTTCGAGCATATCGGCTACACCGTGCCCTGGAACATGTCGGAGCAGCCGGCCGTCTCGATCAACTGCGGCTATACCGCGGCCGGGGCGCCGATCGGGCTGCAGATTGTCGGTCGGCGCTTCGACGACCTCGGCGTGCTGCGCCTGGCCCAGGCCTATGAGGACCGCCGCAGCCCGCAGCGTCCTTGGCCGGTGCTGTGATAGTCTTGATGGCTCGATTTTAGATGAGCATTGCTGGTTGACGGTTGAGTGGCATCGGAGGATCCGGGCCATGAGCGTGATTGATGTGGATGGCAGCGGCAGGGTCTGGGGCGCGTCCAGCCGCCTGATCTATTCGATGATCCTGTTCTGTATCTCGGAGGTCGGAGAGAAGAAGTACTTAATGAAGTTCAAGGAAAATTACGATGACGGATATAGATATATTGATCTCTGCGAAAATTCGATCGATGAGATGATGGAGTTTAGAGATCTCGTGGCGGAATATCTGGTGCTGGAGATCTATGGAGAGATGGTAAGCAAGCCAGAGCACAAGCTGGCGGTCAGAAAAAATCTGCTGGAGTTGGTGGCCTGGATCGATAGGTCGGTCGACGAGAGACGCATGACGCGGCACTGAGCATACCGGCCGACTGGTGGGCTGTGGGTGGAGCGCAGCGTGCCGGCTGCGTTCGATCCGAATCGGCCCATGTCATGAAAGCCATGACGATCCGCAAGACGGCCGCCAGGCTGTCCGAGACCTTCCTCTGCCGGAACGCTCGGTCGGTCGGCAGATTGAGATTCCGTGCCGACGCCCCTGAGACATCCGGCACAACTCGCCCCTTCGATGCCCGATACGGTGACGATGTTGGCTGTCTGCCTGAGGCCGAGCCGTGCCGCGCCGCGCGTTCCTGCCCGCGGTTTTCGGTACCTCTCGGAGGGCCCGGATCTGGCGGAGGACGACGGATGTGAAATCCCGTCGAACCCTTGCGATAGGACTCGATCATGTCACAGACGCTGGCGGCCGGGGCGGCCTCTTCGGACCGGAGCAGCCGGACATTGCTCGCCGGCGCGATCGGCAATGTGCTGGAATGGTACGACTTTGCCCTCTATGGCTATTTCGCCCCGGTCATCGGCCGCGCCTTCTTCCCCTCGGACGACCACACCGCCTCGCTCCTCGCGGCCTTCGGCGTGTTCGCCGCGGCCTACATGATGCGTCCGCTCGGCAGCGTCATCTTCGGCCATATCGGCGACCGCTACACCCGCAAGCGCGCTCTCACCATCTCGGTCGTGGCGATGGCGCTGGCCACCTTCGTGATCGGCCTGCTGCCGACCCATGCCGCGATCGGCGTGATGGCGCCGGTGCTGTTGATCGCAATGCGGTTGCTGCAGGGCATTTCCATCGGTGGTGAGTTCGCCACGTCGATCGTCTTCCTGGTCGAGCGGGCAGCGCCGGGGCGGCGCGGCTTCGCCGGAAGCTGGAGCTGCTTCGGCGCCAGCAGCGGAATCCTGCTCGGCTCCGCCGCCGGCACCCTGGTCAGCGGCATGCTCGATGCCGATGCCATTTCATCCTGGGGCTGGCGCCTGCCTTTCCTCTCCGGGATCCTGCTGGGTGGTGCCGCACTGTACCTGCGGATGCATCTGGCGGAGGACGATCCGGCGCCCGCCGCGCGCGTCACGCGGCTGCCGGTGGTCGAGGCCTTCGCGACGGAGTGGGGCGCGATCATCCGAAGCTTCGCCATCAATGTCGGCTTCGGCGTCAGCTTCTACATGGTGTTCATCTATCTCGCGACCTATCTGCAGCAGACAGATGCCTTGCCCGCATACAAGGCGCTGGAAATCAACACGGTCAGCATGATCGGCATGCTGGCGCTGGTGCCATGCGTCGGGATGCTGTCGGACAGGTTCGGACGCAAACGGGTGCTCACGGCAGCGCTGGTCGGGCTGGTCGTCCTGAGCTGGCCGCTGTTCCGGCTCCTCGACAGCGGCGTGCTGTCATCCATCGCGGTCGGCCAGATCGGGCTGGCCCTGCTCGTCGCCGGCTATTCCGGCACGGTGCCGGCGCTGATGGTGGAGATGTTCCCGGCCCGGGTGCGCTGCACGGCGGTGTCCCTCAGCTACAACCTGGCGCTCGGCATCCTGGGCGGCACCACGCCGTTGGTGGCCATCTACCTGATCCAGCGCAGCAGCAACGACATGGCGCCGGCCTATTATCTTGCGGCGGCCTGCGCGATCTCGCTGGTCGCCGTGCTCGGGCTGAAGGATCGGACCGGCCAACCGCTGCGCTGACGCCGGCCGTCACCAGGACTGGCCGGCCGATGCCAGCTTCGGAGGATTTCGTGGCAGGATCACGCGGCAGGCCGGCCGCGCGGCGACCGGATCCTGTCCGTCGCTTCGCAAGGTCGGGCGGCCGACCCGACAGACGCGCCTGGGCGGAATCCGGGGCGCAGCGCTCAAGGCGTGATTACGAACTGGATTTTCTCTCCGTCCGGCACATCGCGGATCTGGCGGGCCAGATTCGCATGCGAGCGCATCCCCTGGGCCGCTTCGTGACGTGCGGGGACGGCGATTGCGCCGCACCTGCCGACGGTCCTTCGGCGATCGGCCCATGTCATGAAAGCGACGCCGACCGCCCGCAGATTGCATGACAAGGAACACATCAATCTGAAAAGCCGGAGCGCGTCGCGGCCGCCCAGGGTGGCACCGAATCGAGGAGGGCTGAGTGCATGCCGGGACCCGTCACACCCGAATTCGTCGTCAACACCTGGAACGGCGCGTGGCAGGACAACCCGGACGTCACCAAGCTCAAGAACGGCAACATCGTCGTCATCTGGGACTCGCCGTACCTGGAAGAGGACGTCCAGTACGCCGCCGCCCAGGTCTTCCGCCCCGACGGCACGCCGGTCGGGAACGAGAAGATTCCCCTCCAGAGCGGACGTCCTTGTCGAACCCGGCGCCAACGCACAGCAGCCGCTCTCCGACGTGCTGAAGGACGCATTCCCCTGGCGCGTGGACCCGGCCGAGGAGCTCGCGTGGCTACGGACTGACCGAGCAGCAGCTCAATTTTTCAACTGAGATGCGTCGCCGCCATGAAATCCACGAAGAGCCGGATTCGCGGCGGCACCGGGTGGCCGGGCGGGAAGGTCGCAAAGAGATCGATGCTGTCGCACCAATGATCAGCCAGGCATTCGACGAGCCGTCCGGCCTCCAGATCCTCGGCCACGTCCCAGTGCGCCTCGAGCGAAAGGCCCCGACCTTCAAGCGCCCAGCCATGGAGCACGTCGCCGCTGCTGCTGGAGAGATGGCCGCCGACCTTGATCTCCTCCGCGCCGCTCCCGGTGCGGAACCGCCACCGGTCATGCAGGCGGTGGCGGCGGGCGAGCCGCAGGCATTCATGGCCGGCGAGATCGGCGGGCCTTTCCGGAATTCCACGGGCCGCCAAATAGGACGGGGCGGCGCAGACGATGCGCCGGACCGACGCGATCTTGCGCGCGATGACCGCGGGGTCGTCGGGCCGATCGATGCGGAGGGCGACGTCAAGGGCGTCCTGCCCGACCTCGAGGCCGGCGTCGGAGAGCACCAGATGGGCCTCCAGCCCCGGATGCCGTGCGGCAAACTCCGCCAGCAGCGGTGCGATCCGGCGCCGGCCAAGCTCCGTCGGCGCACCGACCTTCAAGAGACCGCGAGCTGTCGCGCCCCGCGCCGAAACCTCGGCTTCGGCGTTGCGCATATCGGCGAGAATCGTTCGGCAATGCTCGTAATACAGCGTTCCCTCGTCGGTCAGGCGGAAGCGCCGCGCACTGCGCTCGGCCAACCGGACGCCAAGGCGCGTTTCCAGCACCGAGAGCCGGCGGCTGACCGCCGGCGGAGAAGAGCCCGTCGCCAGCGCTCCGGCGGTGATGCCGCCGGCCTCGACGATGGCGCGAAACAGTTCGATGTCGCCGATGCCGTCAGCCACGCCATCCTCCATGCTTCCGATATCCGGAAGCATAGCATCCTCCACACCGGCTTTCCGACCGGTGCACGGGCCCTCATCTTCGTCCTGGCGCAATTAGCCGCCGGAAGGAGCAGGTCATGCGTGCGGTTCGGTTCGAGGCCTTCGGGGATCCATCTGTCCTGGAATTGGTGGAAGTGCCCGCGCCGGCAGTCAGTGAAGGCACGGCGCTGGTCCGGGTCATGGCGGCCTCCGTCAACCCGAGCGATGTCAAGAACGTCGGCGGGTCGATGAAGCAGACGACACTGCCGCGCATCCCTGGCCGGGACTTCGCCGGAATCGTCGAGGCAGGCCCGGCCGAATGGATCGGAGCCGAGGTCTGGGGCACGGGCGGCGACACCGGCTTCACCCGCGACGGATCTCATGCGGAGCTGATCGCCATCCCCGCGGCAGGCCTGCGCCGGAAGCCCGACACCCTCAGTTTCGACGAGGCGGCATCGGTCGGCGTCAATTACATGGCCGCCTGGTGCGGCCTCGAAGCGGCAGGCCTCCGGAGCGGCGAGACCGTGCTGCTGATCGGCGCCGGAGGCGGCGTCGGCGGCGCTGCCGCGCAGATTGCCCGGCGCCTCGGCGCACGCGTCATCGGCGCCGACAGGCGCCCGCCGCACCCCGCCGCGCCGGTGCTTGCCATCGCGGAGACGCTGATCATCGGGGCAGAGGACCTGCCGGCCGCTGTGCATGCGGCCACCGGCGGCAAGGGCGCGGATGTCGTGTTCGATCTGGTCGGCGGCGTCATGTTCCGCAACGCCGTCAACAGCCTCGCCCTCGGCGGCAGGCTGGTCGAAATCGCCGCGACGGGCCAGCGCGAAGTGAGCTTCGACCTCGCCGATTTCTATCACAACGAGAGCCGGCTCTTCGGTGTGGACACGCTGAAGCGCGATCTGGCGGCGTCGGCCAAGGTGCTGGAGGCGCTGACCCCAGGGTTCATGGCGGGCGACTACCGCGCAGCGCCGATTGCCGAGGCGTGCGGGTTGGGCAAGGCGCAAGAGGCGTATCGCAAGGTCGCGGCAGGCGCGGCCGGCCGCATCGTGCTGCGGCCGCAGGAATAGGGAGGCGGCGATGATCGGCGCACTCGTCTCGTTCGGCATGGGTCTGGCCGTCGGCGTGGCCTATGGCCTCCTGCACATCCGCTCCCCGGCCCCGCCACTGATCGCCCTGGTCGGCCTGCTGGGCATGGTGCTGGGGGAGCAGATGGTGACCGCGGTGCGGTCCCATGTCGCGCCGCCTGCCCACAGCTCGGCCCAGCAGGTTCCCGATCATGCCGGGCCGGCGCGCTGAGCCGGACGGATCCTGCGGATCGACCACAGCCCGGCTTCGGGGCGCCATGGCAATGTCCCGAAATGGCGCCCTCAGCCGGGCTAGGGTGCAATTGGCGGGGCCTCTATGCTTGTCGTGGGTCAGGGCGGTGATGGCCCGCTGCCGGAACGCTCGTTTCGGGTTCTCGCCCGTTGCGCTGCTGGCCGACATGGCAGTGGGGACACAGGACGTCGTACCAGTAGAGCACCCGGTGCGCTCCGGTCCATCTGCCCTGGCGTACCTTCCAGGTCCGCAAGAGCCGGTGAGCGGTGTCCGTCTGGGCGGAGGGGTCGGCCGATCCAGGCCGGCCCTTCGCCGATGATCGGCTCAGTGGTTTGCGCCGGGCGCCCGATGAGCGGCCTCGTACAGGAACCAGGTGCGGCGCTCGGTCTCATCGATCCAGTTCTCGAGCAGGCTGGCCGTCGCCACATCGCCATACTCGTCGCAGGTGTTGTGGACCTGACGCATCGCCTGGGTCAGGCGGAGATTGTCGTCGCGCAGCTCGGCCAGCATGTCCTGCGGCTCGACATGATCGGCATCGTTGTCGGCGATGCGCTGGTGCCGGGCGATGTCGCCGATCGACCGCAGCGTGGCGGCGCCAATCTTCCGCCCGCGCTCCGCGATCGCGTCGGTCATCGCGAACAGCTGGTCGCCATGCTCGTCCAGCAGCAGGTGGTAGTCGCGGAAATGCGGCCCGCTCATGTGCCAGTGGAAGTTCTTCGTCTTCAGGTAGAGCGCGAACACATCCGCCAGCAGGCCGCGGAGTGCGGCGCCGATGTCCCGCGTCGCATCGGCGGAGAGATCGGTCAGCCCGCCCGGACGGCGGGCGGCATTCGGGTTTCCGGAGCTCATGGTTCACCCCTGAGGTTTAGATGCAGGATCAACATATGTCTCGGCATAGACGATCGGCTCCTCGATGATGTCCGGCAGGGCGTGACGGTCCCACGATCGAAGAAGAGGGAGTTGCGCCGAGAGCACGAAGAGATACTCGTCGCAGGTTGCATGGCAATGGGGCGGCGTTCCCCGGTACACGCGGAATACTCTGGCGCTCGCGGGTTCCCGGTCAGATAGGTGTCGACGAGCAGCGTCTTCGCCGTGGCCGGCAGCGCTGCTGCGATCGCCCGCACGTTGAAACGTCCCGGGGTGGCTCGGATACCGGACACGTTGTTTCTCCTGGCCAGCGATCGCCGGAGAGCGTGCAGCCCGCCAGCCCGATCTTGCGCCTGGCGTTCGCCGGATCCAGGCGCTCGACCGCACCAAGCCTGGCTGGGAAGGCGCCCGACAGCCTGGTGCACTGCAACAGATGGGGCTGTCGAAGCGAATGGGGATAGGCTTTACGAATTCTTCATCGGCCGGACAACCGCGCGTCATAAACCCGAATATTCCGGCCCTGATGCTGGCGTCTCATAGACGGGCCGGCGAATCTCGCACGCTTGTGGGACCAATTCTCCGGCTGGGGAAGCAAGACGCTGATCGAGCGTCCGACGCGGCGCAACATCGCACCGCAGGCCGATGGAATTGAAGCCGGCCGATCGCTGCAAATATGACGGACATGATCACATGGATCCGTCTGGCTCTGGCCGCCAGCCTGACCATTGCGACCGCTCCGGCCGCGATGGCCCAATGCATCGTCGATCCGACCCAGATCGGAAGCCCCTGCGCCGGTGGCATCGGCTCACCGCCGATCGTCAACGACGTGTCCCAGTGGCACCTGCCGAGGACAACGTCGCACTCGCGGCCGGTGCCGTCGCCGGCGACCTCCGCTTCACACGGGGCGACGAGTGGGAGGGCGCCGAACAGCCCGCTGCTGACGATGCCGTCTCACGGCCGGGGCTAGCGCTGCTCAGGGTGACCGGCCGGTGACCGGGCGCCTTCGCCGGCACACGATATAGCGTCTCGTTAGGGCTCGTCGGCCCGACCCGGAAAATGGCCGCTTTCGGGGCGCAGGATCTATGTCCGGATTTGGCGCACACACGCCAGCAGATTGCCTCGATCAGTTGGCAACTTCGCCCGTTTGACTCATCTCCTCCTCGCAGGGAGGGGTGGGGGCGCGCGCCGCCGACTCCCGACGCGGCGCATTTGTCCGGCATTGACAGGCGCCCGATCCCGGGTCCAGTGTTTGTCCACAAAATGGATATATAGTCCATAATGTGGACAAACGGAGGACAGCGTCAATGCCAGCCGACGCCGACACCAGGCGGATGCCCTACCAGTATCCGAACCCGCCCGAAGCGCTGCGGGACATCGTCGTGCCCGAGGCCGTGCCGCAGGATGAGCGGGTCTGGGTGCCGCAGGCCGAGAATGTCTGGTTCCGGCCACTTTGCCTCAACATCTCGAGCGGCTATTGGATGAACCTGCTGCGGGTTCGCAAGGCCGGCGTGCTCAGCCGCCACCGCCATCCCGGGCCGGTGCACGGCTTCGTGCTGAAGGGCAGCTGGCGCTACCTGGAGCATGACTGGATCGCCACCGAAGGCAGCTACGTCTTCGAGCCGCCGGGCGAGACCCACACCCTGGTGGTCGACGAGCATGTCGAGGAGATGATCACCTATTTCCAGGTCAACGGCGTCATGTACTACGTCGACCCCTGGGGCAAGCACACCGGCTACGAGGACGTGTTCACCAAGCTGGACATGTGCCGCAAGCACTACACCGAAGCCGGGCTCGGCGCGGACTACGTCGATCAGTTCCTCCGCTGACGGGACCGCCGGCATGACCTTCCAGCCGGACCTTTTCGCCGGCCGCACGGCGCTCGTCTCCGGCGGCACCCAGGGCATCGGCGCCGCCGTCGCGGCCGAGCTGGCGCGGCTGGGGGCGACCGTGACCGCCGCCGGCCTAGCCCCGGCCGCGGGGGCCGCCCCGGCCTCGGGGGCCGAGCCGCCGAAGGGCGCGCGCCTGGCCGAGCTCGACGTCACCGACGCCGCGGCGGTCGAGGCGCTGGTCGGCGGGCTCGGCCGGCTCGACATCCTGGTCAACTGCGCCGGGGTGATCCGCCGCGGGGCCGAGCACGACCCTGCGGTGTTCGAGCAGGTGCTGGCAGTCAACCTGACCGGCACGATGCGGCTCTGCGCCGCCGCCCGGCCGCTGCTGCGGCAGGGCAAGGGCTGCATCGTCAACACGGCCTCGATGCTCAGCTTCTTCGGCGGCGGGCTGGTGCCGGCCTACAGCGCCAGCAAGGGCGGGGTGCTGCAGCTGACCAAGTCGCTCGCGATCGCCTATGCCGAGGACGGCATCCGGGTGAACGCCGTGGCGCCGGGCTGGATCGCCACGCCGCTGACCCGGGCGCTGCAGGACGACCCGGCCCGCTCCGGCGCCATCCTGGGCCGCACCCCGATGGGCCGCTGGGGCCGGCCGGAGGAGGTGGCCCAGGCCGTCGCCTTCCTGTGCAGCCCGGCCGCCGGCTTCATCACCGGCGTGGCGCTGCCGGTCGATGGCGGCTATCTCGTCGCCTGAGGGGAGGGGCAGGCGATGGGGCAGGGCGGTGCGGCGGCGGTGCAGGGGGCGGCCGCCTTCGGCAAGGCGATGGCGGTGCTGCAGGCCGTGTCCGACGCGGCCGAGCCGGTCTCGGTGGCGCAGATCGCCCGCCTGACCAGCCATCCGCGGCCGACCGTGCACCGCATCGTCGCGGCGCTGCAGGCCGAGGGCATGCTGGCCGAGGTGCCGCGCGGCGGCGCCTATGGCCTGGGCCCGCGGCTGATGGCGCTGGCCGCCCGCGCCTGGGACCGGTTCGAGCTGCGCCTGATCGCGGCGGCGGAGCTGGCCCGGCTGCGCGACGCCACCGGCGAGACCGTGCATCTGGCCGTCCGCAGCGGTCCCGAGATGATCTATGTCGACAAGCTGGAGAGCCCGCAGGCGGTGCGCATGGCCTCGCGCATCGGCACCCGCGTGAAGCTGCATTCCAGCTCGGTCGGCAAGGCCTGGCTGGCGGCGCTGCCGCCGGAAGAAGCCGCGGCGCTGCTGCCGCAGCTCGCGCTCACGGCGATGACGCCGCAGACCCTCACGACAGTCGCGGCGCTGGCGGCGGAAATCGCGCGCATCCGTGCCCGCGGCTATGCCGTCGACGCCGAGGAGAACGAGGCCGACATCTGGTGCTATGGCGGCGCGATCGCGGGGGCGGGCGGGGCGATCGGCTGCATCAGCGTCAGCATCCCGAAATACCGGGCGGCGATCGACGACCCCGAGCGCTATGCCGGGCCGCTGCTGGCCTGCTGCCGGCGCATCGCCGCGCTGGCGGCCGAGGGCGTGCGCTGAGCCGGCGACACGGTCCTGTCATTTCCGCCCTTGCCTAGGGTGTCCAAAACTCCGATATAGGGCGCGGGAGATCGGCGCGGGCGTGTCCCTCGCCAACCCGGTCAGATCCGGAAGGAAGCAGCCGTAACGAGTTTCGATACGGGTCGCTGCCGGTCTCCCACCTTCCACCATCCTCCGATCGCTCTTCGCCCGACAGGTCGTGCTTCGGCCTTTCGACCACGGCTTCCATTCCCTATGATCGCGCGCCATGAGCGATGACGCAGCCCTGCCCCTCGGACTAGACGACGCGCCGCGGCCGGCCAAGCCGGCGGCCTACCGCGTGCTGGCGCGCAAGTACCGGCCGACCACCTTCGCCGGGATGATCGGCCAGGACGCGCTGGTGCGCACCCTGACCAACGCCATCGCCTCCGGCCGCCTGGCGCATGCCTTCGTGCTGACCGGGGTGCGCGGCGTCGGCAAGACCACCACGGCGCGGATTCTGGCCCGGGCGCTGAACTGCGTCGGGCCGGACGGCAAGGGCGGGCCGACCGCCGATCCCTGCGGCGTATGCGAGCCCTGCCGCAGCATCCTGGCCGACAGCAATCTCGACGTGATGGAGATGGACGCCGCCAGCCGCACCGGCGTCGACGACATCCGCGAGATCATCGACGGCGTGCGCTACGGGCCAGTGGGGTCGCGGTACAAGGTGTACATCATCGACGAAGTGCACATGCTGTCCAAGAACGCCTTCAACGCGCTGCTGAAGACGCTGGAGGAACCGCCGCCGCATGTGAAGTTCGTCTTCGCCACCACCGAGATCCGCAAGGTGCCGGTGACGGTGCTGTCGCGCTGCCAGCGCTTCGACCTGCGCCGGATCGGCGCCGACCAGCTGCAGGCCTATTTCAGCGAGATCCTGGACAAGGAAGGCGTGGCGGCGGAGCCGGAGGCGGTCGGCATGATCGCCCGCGCCGCCGACGGCTCGGCCCGCGACGGGCTGTCGCTGCTGGACCAGGCCATCGCCCAGGGCGCGCCGGTCGGCGACAAGCCGTTCATCGCCGCCGCGAGCGTGCGCGAGATGCTGGGCCTGGCCGACCGCTCCAGCGTCATCGACATCCTGGAAGCGGCCTTCGCCGGCGAGGGCCCGCGCATGCTCGAGGGGCTGGAGGCGGCGCGCCGGGCCGGGGCCGACCCGCAATCGGTGCTGGGCGACCTGCTGGACTTCATCCACTTCGTCACCCGCGCCCGCATGGTCCCGGCGGTGCTGGACGACCCGGCGGTGCCGGAGGTCGAGCGCAAGCGCGGCGGCGGCCTGGCCGAAAAAATCTCGCTGCCGGGCCTGACCCGGGCCTGGCAGACCCTGCTGAAGGGGGCGGGGGAGGTGCAGGCCGCGCCGAACCCGCAGGCGGCGCTGGAGATGGTGCTGATCCGCCTGCTCTACATGAGCGACCTGCCCAGTCCGGGCGAGCTGGTGCGCAAGTTCGGCGACCTGCAGAGCCAGGGGGCGGTGACCGCCGGCCCGGTCCCGGGGCCCGGACCCGGCGGCTCGCGGATGGCGGCGGTGGGCGGCGGACTGTCCGTGGTTCCGGCCGAGCCGGCGCCGGTGTCGTTGGCGCCGGCCCCGGTGCCTGTCGCCGCACCGGCGCTGCGGGCCGAGCCGAAAAGCTTCGAGGAGCTGGTGCAGATCGCGTTCAATCGCGACGTGGTGCTGCACGGCCAGCTGATGAGCGCGGTGCACCTGGTGCATTTCGAGCCGGGACGGCTGGAGTTCCGGCCGCATGAATCGGCGCCCCCGGACCTGGCCAACCGCCTCGGCACCGCGCTGCGCGACTGGACCGGCGAGCGCTGGGTGGTCAGCGTCTCCGGCGCCGAAGGCGCGCCGACGCTGAACCAGCAGGCCCGGACCGACCGCGAGAACGCGCTGGCCCGGGCGGCCGAGCACCCGCTGGTCAGGGCGGTGATGAGCACCTTCCCGGGCGCGGTGATCCGCGACCTGCGCAACCCGGTGGAGCAGGATGACGGGGCCCTGCCGGGCGCTGACCCAGCCCCCGACGCCACCGATGAAGAGGAGCCGCGAGAGGCATGAAGAATCTCGGACAGATGATGAAGCAGGCGCAGGAGATGCAGGCCAAGATGGCCGAGATGCAGTCCCGCCTGGGCGAGATCGAGGTCCCGGGCCAGGCCGGCGCCGGCATGATCGCGGTGGTGCTGAACGGCAAGGGCGAGCTGCGCTCGCTCAAGATCGATCCCGCGCTGGTCGACCCGTCCGAGGTCGAAGTGCTGGAGGACCTGATCGTCGCCGCCTTCAACGACGCCAAGGGCAAGGTCGAGGACGCGGTCCAGGCCGAGACCTCGAAGCTGATGGGCGGGCTGAAGCTGCCGCCGGGGATGAAGCTGCCGTTCTGAGCGGCCGCACCGATCCCATGCCGCTTCGCCTCGCCTATATGGGCACGCCGGATTTCGCGGTGCCTGCGCTGCTCGCCCTGATCGAATCCGGGCACGAGATCGCAGCCGTCTACACCCAGCCGCCGCGCCCGGCGGGGCGGGGCCACAAGCTGCAGCCCTCCGCCGTGCACCGCGCCGCGGCGACGGCGCAGCTGCCGGTCCGCCACCCGGCCACGCTGCGGACGCCCGAGGCCCAGGCGGAGTTCCGGGACCTCAAGCTCGACGCCGCGGTGGTCGCGGCCTATGGGCTGATCCTGCCGCGGCCGATCCTGGCCGCGCCGCGGCTGGGCTGCTTCAACATCCACGCCTCGCTGCTGCCGCGCTGGCGCGGCGCCGCGCCGATCCACCGCGCCATCCTGGCGGGCGATGGCGAGACCGGCGTCACCATCATGCGGATGGAGGCGGGGCTGGACACCGGTCCGATGCTGCTGGCCGGGCGGGTGCCGATCGGGCCGCAGGCGACGACGCCGGAGCTGCACGACGCGCTGGCGGCGCTCGGCGCCCGGCTGATCGTGCCGGCGATGGACGCCGTGGCCGCGGGCGAGGCAGCGGAGATTCCGCAGCCGGAGGAGGGCGTCACCTACGCCGCCAAGATCGGGCCGGAGGACGAGCGCATCGACTGGGCCGATGCCGTCGCGCTCGACCGCCAAGTGCGGGCGCTGACACCGAAGCCGGGCGCCTGGTTCCTGCATGACGGCGAGCGCATCAAGGTGCTGGCCGCAACGCTCGTCGCCGGCTCGGGCGCGCCCGGCACGGTGCTGGACGACGAACTGACCGTGGCCTGTGGCCATGGCGCCATCCGCCTGACCCGGCTGCAGCGCCCGGGCAAGGCACCGATGACGGCGCGCGACCTCTTGAACGGCTTCCCGATCCCGGCCGGCACCTGTCTCTAGTCGACCTGCTGCGCCGTCAGGAACATCGCCTTCTCCAGCGCGGCGAAGAACCGCTGATAGGGCAGCGGGTCTTCGACCGCCTGGCTGTTGTAGTCGGCGTTGGCGCGGACCAGCAGCTGGGTCGTTCCTCTCGGCCGGACGCTGATCGTCATGCGCAGGGCATAGCCGTCCAGCTTGGTGCCGCTGACCGTCCCCAGCATGGCGTTGGCGTTGTCCACGACGAAGCCGAGATCCTGCAGCGTGGCGATGACGGTGCGCAGCGTCTTCTGCTGGTCCGTCGTATCGAACGCCCGGCTCTGGATGCTGCGCAGCTGGACTGCGGATGCCGATGTCGCCAGCACCTGCTTTCGGCTGTCGTCCTGGCAGGCGGTGGCGGAAAGGGCCGCGGCGAGGACGAGCGCTGTCGCAATGATCTTCTTCATTTTCCCGTCAGACTCAAATCTCGTTGGCGGTCAGGAATACGGACTGGCTCAGCTTGTCGAAGAATTCCTTGTAGAGCTGAGGATCGTTCAGGCCCTCGACCTTGGAGACCTGGCCCCTGCTGTTCCAGACATAGCGCTGGAAGGTCACGCGGACGGCGGTGGATTTGCCGTCGCCGATCGGTCGCGTCACCAGGCTGGCCTTGATCTTCTGGTCCTTGTCGAAGGCCTGGGGCACCCCCGAAAGCATGCTGAGCAGCACGGCACCGACGACCTGCCCGGTCTCGGTCGCGTCCCGGTTCTTGCTGGCGGCGATGACGCCGACCGTCGTGTCGCTCTGATCGATGGTGAAGCCGAGATCCTGCAGCACGCCGGCGCTGGACTGCAGCAGCTTGCCTTCATCCGCGCTGTCGAAGCGCCGGGTCTGGAGTTGCCGCATCTGCAGGTTTTCCTGGGACAGCTGCAGCGCCTCCTTGGGAATGCCTTGCTCGCAGGCCGACAGCAACAGGGCGGATAATGCCGCCAGAAGAATGCGTTTCATAATCGTGATTCCGGAAAAGGATTTCAGAAGGCGCTGGACCGATAGGCGAAGTCGCGCACCCGGCTCTGATTGTCGAATTTGATGATGATGGTGATGGTCCGCTGGGTCTGCGAAACCGCCCCGGCGGATTGGCCGACGCCGCCCCCGACGCCGCCGCCGAGCAGCCCGGCACCGATGCCCGCCCCGCCGAGCACCAGCGCGTTCACGCCGCCCGAACTGGTGGAGTAGGCGGTCTCCGTCGAGACCCGGTCGTAAACCCAGACCTCACGGCGCTGCTCGTCGGTGGTCACCATGTTCGGCGAGCCCAGGATCTCGACCACCTGGCCGCTGGTCATGCCGACCTTGATCTCGCGCTGAACCGTGCCGACGGTCAGCCTGTCGCCCTGACCCGCGGAAACCGCCTGACGATGCTCCTGGGCCGACATGCAGGCCGTGAGGCCGAGCATCGCGGCAATCAATGCTCCGCCGACCGCGCGGCGGCGCAGAAATGTCAATGCGACCAACGAATCCCCCCTCAAAATCCGCATCACGCCAATGTCCACGGCGGCTCCCGGAGCGCGCTGCGTTCGACCCTCAAAACCATAAAATTCGGATCGAATGCCTAACAGTGGCGGAGCAAGGCAGGGCCTGTAAAGCCCGAACATACCTGCTTCCGCCCGAAGGCTGCATCTGGCGCTTCCCGCCGGGGCCGCTATGGTGCGGCGCATGGCGCGGTACAAGCTCACCATCGAGTATGACGGACGGCCCTTCGTCGGCTGGCAGCGGCAGGCGAATGGCCTGTCGGTGCAGCAGGCGGTCGAGGAGGCGATCTTCGGCTTCTGCGGCGAAGAGGTGCGGATCACCGCCGCCGGCCGCACCGATGCCGGGGTGCATGCGATCGGGCAGGTGGCGCATGCCGACATCGCCCGCCCGACCGACCCCGGCACGGTGCGCGACGCGGTCAATTTCCACCTGAAGCCGCGGCCGGTGGCGATCCTGGCGGCGGAGGCGGTGGACGAAAGCTTCGACGCCCGCACCTCCGCCATCCTGCGCGCCTATCGCTACCGCATCGTCAACCGCCGCGCGCCGCTGGCGCTGGAGGCCGGGCAGGCCTGGCAGGTGTCGCGGCCGCTGGACGCCGCGGCGATGCACGAGGCGGCGCAGCACCTGGTCGGCCATCACGACTTCACCAGCTTCCGCGCCGCCGAATGCCAGGCCAAGTCGCCGATGCGGACGATGGATCGGCTGGACGTGATGCGCCGCGGCGAGGCGGTCGAGATCGAGGCCGAGGCCCGGTCCTTCCTGCACCACCAGATCCGCAACATCGCCGGCACGCTGAAGCTGGTGGGCGAGGGCAAGCGCCCGCCCGGCTGGGTCGCCGAGGTGCTGGCGGCGCGCGACCGCGCCGCCGCGGGCGCCACCGCTCCGCCGGACGGGCTGTGCTTCCTGTGGGTGCGCTACAGGGACGCCTGAACGATCAGGTCGACCCACTCGGCCAGCAGCCTGGACACGAGCACGTCGGCCACCACGAGCCCGGCCGCGATCATGATCTCGACCTCCAGCGCCGTCTTCAGCACGAAGCCCTCATAGAGGTAGCAGAGCAGCGCCACGCCGAGGCCGACCACGGTGCTGAGGGGGCCCGGAAGCAGCCCGGCGACGAACAGAAGCACCAGCCCGAACTGGGTGACGGTGATCAGCAGCTGCGCCCAGTTGTAGGTGACGATCCCTTCTTCCAGGCGCCCCGAGCGGCCGAGACGGGGCAGGATCCAGGTCAGGGCGGCCGGCATCAGGATCCAGCCGATCACGAAGCCCAGCGTCTCGACCAGCAGGGGCCAGGGCTGCAGCAGCCGCGACCATCCCGCGCCGGACACGAGCATGGCCATGATCAGGTACAGCGGGAAGGCCAGCACCGCGGCGAAGAAGCTCTTGGCCGCCCCGTCCGGCGAGATGTCGAACATGGCCATGCCGCCAACATCGCGCTTGGCCAGGCGCCACGCGCCCCAGACGCCGCGGATGATGTCGCCCGAAGACACCGCCATCTAGCCCTTCTCCGGGAAGCTGTCCTCGAGCACCGCCTGGTAGATCCGGGCCAGCGTCTCGATCTCCTCGACCGGCACATTCTCGTCGGTCTTGTGGATGGTGGCGTTGACCAGGCCGAGCTCGACCACCGGCGCGTAATCCTTGACGAAGCGGGCGTCGGAGGTGCCACCCGAGGTGCTGAAGGCCGGGCGGCGGCCGGTCACCCGCTCCACCGCCCCGGCGACGCGCCCGGTCAACTCGCCCGGCGCGGTCAGGAAACTGTCGGCGCCGCTGCGCAGTTCCAAAGCGTAGTCGCCGCCGACCGCATCGAAGCGCTCGCGGATCCAGGTGCCCAGGCTGTCCGCCGTGCGGGTGTCGTTGAACCGAATGTTGAAGGTGGCACGGCCCTCGGCCGGGATCACGTTGGCGGCCGGGTTGCCGACATCGATGGTGGTGATGGCCAGCGTCGACGGGTCGAAATGGGCGCTGCCCGCGTCGATCTCCGGCCCCGAGCCTCCCGAGCCTCCCGGGCTCAGCGCCGCCAGCATCCGCACCAGCCGGGGCAGGGGGTTGTCGGCCTTGTGCGGATAGGCGACATGGCCCTGCGCGCCGCGCACGGTCAGCCGGCCGGTCAGGCTGCCGCGCCGGCCGATCTTGATGGTGTCGCCGACCGCCTCGCTGCTGCTCGGCTCGCCGACGATGCAGGCGTCGATCGCCTCGCCGCGCGCCGCCAGGGTCTGCAGCACCTTGACCGTGCCGTTGACCGCCTCGGCCTCCTCGTCGCCGGTGATCAGCAGGCTGATCGAGCCGCCGAACTCCGGCCCGCGCGCGGCGATGAAGCGCCCGGCGGCGGCGGCGAAGGCGGCGACCGCGCTCTTCATGTCGCAGGCGCCGCGGCCCCAGATCCGGCCCTCGGCGACCCGGCCCTCGAAGGGCGGGAAGCGCCAGCGCGTCTCGTCCCCCGGCGGCACCACGTCGGTGTGGCCGGCGAAGCAGAGATGCGGCCGGCCGCCGCCGATCCGGGCATAGAGGTTGTCGATCGGCGCCGTGCCCGGCGCCTCGAACCGCATCCGCTCGCAGTGGAAGCCGAGCGGCGCCAGCGCCGCCGCCAGCACCGCCAGCGCCCCGGCATCGGCCGGGGTGACGCTGGGGCAGCGGATCAGCGCCTGGGTCAGGGCGATCGGGTCGGGGGCGGCCGGGCCGAGATAAGGGGGCACCATCGAATGCTCAGTCGCGCAGCAGCTCGTTGATCGAGGTCTTGGACCGGGTGCGCTCGTCCACCCGCTTGACGATCACGGCGCAGGCCAGCGACGGGCCGGGCGAGCCGTCGGCCAGCGCCTTGCCGGGCAGCGCCCCCGGCACCACCACCGAATAGGCCGGCACCCGGCCGTAGCTGACCGTGCCGGTCTCGCGGTCGACGATCTTGGTGGTGGCGCTCAGGAACACGCCCATCGACAGCACCGAGCCGCGCTCGACGATCACGCCCTCGACCACCTCCGACCGGGCGCCGATGAAGCAGTCGTCCTCGATGATCACCGGGTTGGCCTGCAGCGGCTCGAGCACGCCGCCGATGCCGACGCCGCCCGACAGGTGGCAGTTGCGGCCGATCTGGGCGCAGGAGCCGACGGTGGCCCAGGTGTCGACCATGGTGCCGCTGTCGACCCGGGCGCCGACATTGACGAAGCTGGGCATCAGGATGACGCCCGGCGCGATGTAGGCGGAGCGGCGGACGACCGCGCCCGGCACGCTGCGGAACCCGGCCTCGCGGAAGCGGTTCTCGCCCCAGCCCAGGGTCTTCGGCGCCACCTTGTCGTACCAGACCGCGCCGTCCGGCCCGCCCGCGACGATCTGGCTGTCGGTGATGCGGAAGGACAGCAGCACCGCCATCTTCAGCCACTGGTGCGCCTGCCATTGCCCGTCGACCTTCTCGGCCACGCGCAGGGCGCCAGAATCGAGGCCTTCCAGCGCCGCCTCGATGGCGTCGCGGGCCGGGCCGGTGGTGGCCGAGGTCAGGCTGTCGCGGTCGGCCCAGGCTTGTTCGATGGCGGTCTTCAGCGCGGTGTCGGTCATGGCGGGAAGTCGGCAGTCACTGGTGTCGGGCCCGCACGATGGGGCGCCCCCGTCCGGCTTGTCAACGCCACCCTCGGACTAGCTATCATGCCGATTGGTCGCCGCCGCGGTCCAGCCGGCAGCCATCGATTCGCCAGCTGCCGTCGGGCTGCCGCTCCATGAAGTATTCGGCGATCACCGGCACCCCGTCCGGGCCGACGAACAGCACCTTCTGCACGATCCGGCCCTCGCTGGTGACCAGCTCGCGGAAATCGACCGAGCGCGGCCGGTAGACCGGCGGATAGGCTTGCCTGACCATGGCCAGGAAGTTGTCCGGCGTGCCGAACATCTGCTGGATGTTCGGCGAGGCATAGCCGAAGGCCTCCGCCGCCCGGTCGCCCTGGAAGGCGTCGAGCTGCTTCTGGATCAGGCCGACGATCGCGCTCTTGTCCATGTCGCCCGACTGCGCCTGGGCGAAGGCGGGCATCGCGATCAGCAGGAAAAGGGCGAGAACGCGCCCGACCACGTCGCACACCAGCCCCATGATGGCCTCCCTTTTTTGTCCCTGGAAGGGAGATGGCGCGGATGGGGGCGGCCGGAAAGCAGGCGCAGGGCAGGGGCCGCCGCCCATGCGGCCGTCGCATGCCTCGTTTCGTGTCGGATCGATGAAAATGGGGCTTGCAATCCGGGTCGGGCATCGACTAGGTTCCGCCCGCCTGACGACGGGGCGGCGACGACGCCCCACACAACGCGCCCGTAGCTCAATTGGATAGAGCATCTGACTACGGATCAGAAGGCTAGGAGTTCGAATCTCTTCGGGCGCGCCATTTACCCAGACAGATCGAAAGTTTCCGAAGGCCGCAACCTGAGAGCGGCCTTTTGCCGTTTCAGGCCATCGCGCCCGGGTCACATGGCTGGCGGACGAGGGCGGCCGAAATACATCAGCTCCCACAGCGCCTCCTGCTCGATCCTCTCCACCGTTTCGGCTCCGGCGAAGCGCTGCAGCGTGACCTGGCCGGTGAAGCGGAGATAGGCGGGGTTGATGCCGGCCAGCTTCGCCACCAGGCGCTTCCACCATGGCGCCAGGTCCAGGAACCGGCGCTGCAGGACCGTCTTCTCACGCCGGAAGGTGACGACGATGCGCTCCTCGCCGTCGCGGTACTCGTAGCGCGTGATGTCGGCGACCGGCTTGCCGGTGACGGCGTCGGTGCTGACGCCGTCCGTGCTGAAGCTGACCTTGGCCGCGTCGTCGACGACGATCCGGCCGTCCTTGGCCAGCAGGAAGATCGTCAGCGGCTCGAAGCCATGATCCTCGGTCGCGGTGATATAGGAGGCGATCACGGTGTAGGGCCCGACCTTCGCCCGCCCCCAGTACCAGTTGTGCATCAGCTGGGGCATCTGCACGTCGCCCCAATTGTGGTCGTGGTAGCCGATGCCGGTCGTCCGCCGCTCCTGCGCCCCGACCCTGTAGGTTGCGGTCACGTGCCCCTGCGGCACCGATGGCAGCCAGGCGAACAGGTGCTCCCCTCGCTCGGCGCCGAAATAGATGTGCCCGGATTTCGGCCGCCAGGGCTGGATCTCGCCGACCATCTCGATATCGACCGACACCTCCTCGATCGACGCCGTGATGCGATAGCGGTGCAGGTCGCCGGTGAAGCGGTTGTCGCCGATCCGGACGTCGCAGCCATCCCGGGAGGCCGAGAAGGCGTCCGGCGCGACATGCAGCGTCTTCACGATCGAGCGTCCGTCGGGAAGGTCGAGATTGATCGTGATCATCGGTGCCAGCACGACGCCGGGCGCCATCAGCGGCTTGGTGTAGAAGACCACGACCAGCTTGGCGCCGTCGTCCAGATGGGCGTCGAAGTACCACCACTCATAGGCGCCCGGCGCCGGCTCGATCCGCTGCCCGTCCTCGAAGGGGCGGATCTCGACGGGATCGATGCCGAGGCGCCGGTAGTCGTCCGGACGATCGGCGATGCGGACGGTCCGGGAATGGTCTGTCGGCTTGGGCATGCCTGCTGCTCCTGAATCGGCGCGGCCTGTGGACGGTCGCCACGGGTCGATCCTATAAGTATACACTATCGTATCTTTTTCCAGACCCCCATGACGGTTGTGGGACGGTAGAGTTGTTTCCATCCCGGGTGACCCGAGGTCGAGCCATGCCAGTGTCCGAGACTCCCGAAGCCGGCGCCCGCCGCACCGGGCGCCCATCCGGCGAGGAGGCGGGGCGGCTGGGCGACGCCATGCTCGATGCGGCGAAGCGGCTGTTCATGGAGCAGGGCTTCGCCGGCACCAGCATGGAGGCGATCGCCGATGCGGCCGGCGTGACCAAGCGGACGCTGTACCGGCATCTGCCCGACAAGATCGCCGTGTTCGAGGCGGCGGTGCGGCGGCATGCCGCGGGGCACGCCATGCCGCCGCTGCCGACCGATCCCGGCGCCACGCTGGAGGACCGGCTGCTGGCGGCGGCCGATCACATCCTGGGCTGGATCCTGCAGCCGGAGGTGCTCGCCATGTACCGCGTCACGGTGGCCGAGGCGCTCCGGTTCCCGGTGCTGGCCAGGATCGTGTTCGCCGTCCCGGTCGCGGACACGACCGCGGCGGTCGAACGCATCCTGGCCGATGTGGCACCCGGCGCGGCGGCCGAGGATCTCGGCTTCGCCGCCGAGCAGTTCATGCACGCCATCGCCTCGGGGCCGTTCCACAAGGCGGTGCAGGGCATCGAGCCGCCCGGGCTGACGGCCGCCAAGCGCGAGCGCGCCCATCGCGGCGTCCGGCTGTTCCTGGCCGGCGCGCAGGCCTGCCTGAGCGGGGGGCGGGCAGGCCGATGACTCCTGCCTACACTCCTGCCGCCCATGCCTTGCCGGTGCCGCGGCATTGCGCATATAGTGACCGCAAGGGGTCATTCGCGACTACCCCGTGAGGCGGCAGCCCAAAGATCGCGTCCATGGTTCCTCATCGAGGGATGGACGTCATGCCGTCGAACACCGAAATCACCACGTCACAGCTCACCCGTCTTGTCGGCCTGCCCAACGCGCCGACGATCGTCGATGTCCGCACGCCTGAGGACTTCGAGGCCGATCCCCGCCTGCTGCCGGCGACGCAGCGCCGCGACTTCCGGTCGGTCGCGACCTGGGCGGCGGGCCTCGCCGGCCGAAACGTCGTCGTGGTCTGCCAGAAGGGGCTGAAGCTCAGCCAGGGCGTCACCGCCTGGCTGCTGCATGAGGGCATCCGGGCCGAGACGCTCGAAGGCGGCTTCGAGGCCTGGCGGGACGCCGGCGGGCTGCTGGTGAAAACCGGCAAGCTGCCGCCGCGGGATGCGGCCGGGCGGACCGTCTGGGTCACTCGCGCCCGGCCCAAGGTCGACCGCATCGCCTGCCCCTGGCTGATCCGCCGCTTCGTCGACCCGCAGGCCGTGTTCCTGTTCGTCGCGGCCGCCGAGGTGCCGGCGGTGGCCGATCGCTTCCAGGCCACGCCGTTCGACATCGACGGCGTGTTCTGGAGCCATCGCGGCGAGCGCTGCACCTTCGATACCATGATCGAGGAGTTCGGTCTGGCCTCCGGGCCGCTCGACCGGCTCGCGACCATCATACGCGGGGCGGACACGGCGCGGCTCGACCTCGCGCCGCAGGCGGCCGGCCTGCTGGCCGCCTCGCTCGGCCTGTCGCGGATGCATCGCGACGATCTCGAGCAGCTCGCGGCCGGGCTGGCGCTGTACGACGCCTTCTACCGCTGGTCCCGGGACGCGACCGAGGAGACGCACAACTGGCCCTCCGGCCCGAAGCCGGCGTGAGGCGGCCATGACGATCACCACCGCCGACAAGGCCGGGCCCGCGGGGCCCGCGAGGCCCGCCGGGCCCGCCGTGCCGGCCGCCCCGACCTTCGCCGAAGCGGCCAGGGTCTGGGCCAGGATCGGGCTGCTCAGCTTCGGCGGCCCGGCCGGCCAGATCGCGCTGATGCACAAGGAGTTGGTCGAGCAGCGCCGCTGGATCGGCGAGCAGCGATTCCTGCACGCGCTCAACTACTGCATGCTGCTGCCCGGGCCGGAGGCGCAGCAACTGGCGATCTATATCGGCTGGCTGCTGCACCGCACGGCCGGCGGCCTGGTCGCCGGGATCCTGTTCATCCTGCCCGGCACCCTGGTCATGCTGGGCCTCAGCATCCTCTACGCCCTCTATCGCCAGGTCGCGCCGGTCGATGCCGTGTTCTTCGGCGTCAAGGCGGCGGTGCTCGCCGTGGTGGTCGAGGCGGTGCTGCGGATCGGCAAGCGGGCGCTGAAGACCCGGGCGATGGTCGCGATCGCCGCCGCGGCCTTTATCGGCCTCACCGTCTTCCGCGTCCCGTTTCCGCTGGTCGTGCTCGCCGCCGGGCTCTGCGGCTGGATCGGCAGCCGCCGGGCGCCCGGGCTGTTCGTTGCCGGCGGACACGGCGGGGGCGCGGCGCCCGACGCCGGGGGCGTGGTCGATCGGATGTTCGACCGCGGCGAGCTCGCCCATGCCGACCCGTCCTGGCGGCGGGCCGCCCGGGTCCTGGCGCTGTGGCTGCCGGTCTGGCTCGGGCCGGTCGTCCTGCTGTGGCTCATGGCCGGGCCGGCCGCGATCTGGACGCAGATCGGCGGCTTCTTCAGCCTGATGGCCGTCGTCACCTTCGGCGGCGCCTATGCGGTGCTGGCCTATGTCGCCCAGGCCGCGGTCGACGGCTTCGGCTGGCTGGCGCCGGGCGAGATGGTCGATGGCCTCGGCCTGGCCGAGACCACGCCCGGGCCGCTGATCCTGGTGCTGCAATTCGTCGGCTTCCTCGCTGCCCACCGGGCGCCCGGCGGCCTCGACCCGCTGCTCGCCGGCGGTCTCGGGGCGCTGCTGACCGTCTGGGTCACCTTCGCGCCGTGCTTCCTGTGGATCTTCCTCGGCGCGCCCTATGTCGAGGCGCTGCGCGGCAACCGGGCGGTCTCGGCGGCGCTGTCGGCGATCACCGCCGCGGTGGTCGGCGTGGTGCTGAACCTGGCGCTGTGGTTCGCGCTGCATGTCGTGTTCCGCGAGGTGCGGAGTTTCGACCTCCTCGGCGTCGGCCCCGATTTGCCGGTGCTGGGGAGCATCGACTGGCGGGCGGCCGCCCTCGCGGCCGCCGCGATGGTGGCGATGCTGCGGTTCAAGGCCGGGATGATCCCGATGCTCGCCGCATGCGCCGTGGCTGGAGTGGTGCTGACTCGGCTGCCGGCATGAGCGGCCGCTAGCTGGAGATCGGCCCGGATTGCCGTGCGGATCACGGTTGCTTTCTTCTCGAACTCCGGAGAATGTAGTGACCTACCTACATTTCGCGGAGGCGCGGATGAGCATCACCACCCTCTCCAGCCGGGAATTCAACCAGGACGCCAGCCGTGCCAAGAGAGCGGCGCAGAACGGGCCCGTCTTCATCACGGATCGCGGCCGGCCCGCCCATGTCCTGCTGACCATCGAGGACTATCAACGCCTGGCCGGCGGACGCGCGAACATCGTGGATCTGCTGGTGATGGACGAGGAGGCGGAGCTGGAGATCCCGCCGAGGCGCGATCTCGCCCGCTCGGCCGATCTCTGATGTTCCTTCTCGACACCAGCGTCGTCTCGGAACTGCGCCGCCGGCAGGCCGACCCCGGCGTCGTCGCGTGGGCCAGATCCATCGCTCTTCCCAGCCTCTTCCTCTCGGCGATCACGATCGAGGAGATCGAGATCGGCGTCATGCTCGCAGAGCGGCGCGATCCCAGGCAGGGCGCCACCCTGCGCGCCTGGCTGGAGAATCAGGTTCTGACGTCCTTCGCCGACCGGATTCTTCCGGTGGATGTCACCGTGGCCCGCCGCAGCGCCGCGATCCACGTCCCTGACCCTCGACCCATCCGCGACGGCCTCATCGCCGCGACCGCCCTGGTCCACGGCCTCACCGTTGCGACCCGGAACACGGCCGATTTCGATCCCGCCGGCGTGCCAACGTTCAATCCCTGGCTCCCGTGAGCCGTCGAAGCTCGGCCTGCCTATGAAGCGGACACCGGCCCCGGCTGGCCCGGGCTGGCCGGCAAGTCCGGATCGACATGGCCCCAGCGCGGCGCCGAGGCGGTCCAGATCACGCTTTCCGGGCGGGCGATCTCCGGGTCGTCCAGGGCGCCGGCCCGCACCACCATGTAGTTCGGCTCCTCCAGCGCCTCGCTGAACAGGGGCGTGCCGCAGGCCGGGCAGAAGCGGCGGCGCATCATGGCGCCGCTGTCCGCCCGGCTGAGATACTCGCTGGTCTCGCCGGTCACGGTGAAGCCCCGGGTCCGGAAGATCACGCCGACCGAGGCGTTGCCGGAGGAGAGGTACTGGCAGTCCCGGCACCAGCAGGCGCGCGCGGTGACGGGCGGCTGGTCGAAGCGGAAGCGGACGGCGCCGCAGAAGCATCGGCCGGTGATGGGCGTGGGCACGGCGCGGTCCTCCCCCTTGGTGCCGACGGAAGTGAAGGCCAGGCCGGGCAAGATGGCAAGGCTCCGGCGCTGGTGTCTTTACAGCGGCTCGTGCTCCGGCCGATCCTGCTGCCCATGATCCTGATCGGCCAATTCGATTCGCCCTTCGTCCGCCGCGTCGGCATCGCCCTGACGCTGTACGGCCTGCCGTTCGAGCACCGGCCGTGGTCGGTGTTCGGCGATCCCGAGAAGATCCGGCCCTACAACCCGCTCACCCGCGTGCCGACGCTGGTGCTGGACGACGGCGAGTCGCTGATCGAGAGCCACTGCATCCTCGACCATCTCGACAGCCTGGTGCCGGCCGAACGCGCGCTGTATCCGCGGGTCGAGCCAGACCGGCGCCGGGCGATGAAGGTCGCGGCGCTGGCGATGGGGACGGCGGAGAAGGCGGTCAGCCTGTTCTACGAGCAACGGCTGCATCGCGAGGTCTCCGACGTCTGGGTGACGCGCTGCCGGGCCCAGATCGCCGACGCCCTCGCGATTCTCGAGGCCGATCGCGCCGGTCGGGGCGGCGAGCATTGGTTCGGCGGCCGCCTCGGCCATGCCGACATCGCCGTCGCCGTGGTGCTGCGGTTCCTGGCCGAGGCCCATCCCGGCCTGGTCCCGGCGGCGGGGATCCCCGCGCTGGCGGCCGACGCGGCCCGGCTGGAGCAGCTGCCGGCGTTCCAGACCATCCAGCAGCCCTTCATCCCGCCGGCCTGACGGGCGAGGCTCAGCCGCCGGCGAGGGCGGCGAGCTTCAGCACGGTGTTCCAATTGCGCCCGGTGCCGCTTGTGCCGAGGGCCTTCTCGATCGCCGCCATGGTCAGCTTCGAGCGGCCGATGCCGTCCGGATAGGTGATGTAGGCGTGCCGGCCGTCGGCCCGCACCTGTTCCCGTCCCACGATGCCGGCCTGCAGCGCGGCGACCGCCTTCGGCGCCTGCTTCAGCGGCAGGAGGACGAGGTGGCTCGGGTCGCTCTCCGCCTCTTCCGGGAACGGGTTGCGGGCGATGGCGCCGGCCCAGTCCGCGGCGCTGCGGATGAACACCTCCGTGTTGAGGCCCAGGTGCTGCGCCAGCGCCTGCTCCAGGGTCCGCTCCAGCGCTTCCGCCCGGCCTTTGCCCTCGAAGACGAGGTTGCCGCTCTGCAGCAGCGTCCGCGGCTCGGCGAGGCCGAGCTCCGCCGCCAGGCTGCGCAGATCCGCCATCCTGATCGGCGCATGGCCGGCGAGATTGACGGCGCGGAGCAGGGCGATCCAGGTGGTCATGGCGGGATCATAGGGCGGCGCGCCCGATGACCCCAGGACGGAAAATACTTTAAGCCTAAAGCAATTCGCCGTACTCTCCTGGAGTAGGGCCGGGGATCGCGCGTCCGGCCCGGGACGGGAGGACGGTATGCGGATCACGGTCATCGGCGGCGGTCCGGGCGGCCTGTACTTCGCGCTGCTGACCAAGAAGGCGCGGCCGGATTGGCATGTCGCAGTGCAGGAGCAGAACCGGGCCGACGACACCTTCGGCTTCGGCGTCGTGTTCTCCGACGACACGCTGGACGAGTTCCTGTCGCGCGACCCGGAGTCCTATGAGCGGATCCGCGACCGCTTCGCCTATTGGGACGACGTCGCCATCCACTATCAGGGCGAGAGCATCCGCTGCGCCGGCAACGGCTTCTGCGGCACCTCGCGGATGACGCTGCTGCAGATCCTGCAGGAGCGCTGCCGCGAGGTCGGGGTCGAGCTTTCCTTCTCCGACCGGATCGACCCGGCGACGCTGGACGAGCGCTTCGCCGAGTCCGACATCATCGTCGCCGCCGACGGCATCAACTCGGCGATCCGCGAGCATTTCCGCGACGCCTTCCGGCCCGAGGTCTCGGTCAAGGCCAACCGCTTCTGCTGGATGGGCTCGACCCGGCCGATGGGCGAGTTCAACTACTTCTTCCGCCAGACCGAACACGGCGTGATCTGCGCCCACACCTACCAGTACGGTGAAGGCCGCTCGACCTGGGTGTTCGAGATGGACGAGGCCTGCTGGCAGGGCCACGGCTTCACCGAGGCGGATGAGGAGGGCTCACGCACCAGGCTGGCCGCGATCTTCGCCGAGGAGCTGCAGGGCCATCCGCTGCTGCTGAACCGCTCGATGTGGCGGCGCTTCCCGCGGATCTTCTGCGAGCGCTGGTCGCACAACAACATCGTGCTGCTCGGCGACGCCAAGGCCTCGGCGCATTTCTCGATCGGCTCCGGCACCAAGCTGGCGATGGAATGCGCCATCGCCCTGTCGGATGCGGTGCTGGCCAAGGCCGAGACCAGCGTCGAGGCCGCCTTCGCCGCCTATGACAAGGCCCGCCGCACGCCCTGCCAGGTCACCCAGCACAATGCCGACGTGTCGCTGGCCTGGTTCGAGCACATGAACCGGTCCACCGACATGGACCCGATGCAGTTCGCCATGGTGGTGATGTGCCGGGCCAAGTCGATCACCTATGACAACCTGCGGATCCGCGACCCGGACTTCGTGCGCCGCGCCGACGACGCCTATTACGACCGGCTGTGGCGCGAGACCGGCGACGACTACCGGACCAGCCGGCCGACGCCGATGTTCACCCGCTTCAAGCTGCGCGGGATGGCGCTGGCGAACCGCGTGGTGATGGCGCCGATGGCGCAGTATTCCGCCGACCGCGACGGCAACCTGACCGACTGGCACTTCGTGCACTACGCCTCGCATGCGTTGGGCGGCATGGGGCTGATGTTCGTCGAGATGACCTGCCCGTCGCCGGACGCCCGGATCAGCCTGGGCTGCCCCGGCCTGTGGACCGACGCGCATGAGGCGCAGTGGACCCGGCTGGTCGGGTTCGTGCACGGCCATGGCGATACGAAGATCGCGATGCAGCTCGGCCATTCCGGGCGCAAGGGATCGACCCAGCTGGGCTGGCAGAAAGCCGACCACCCGATCGCCGCACCAGAGGACAACTGGCCGGTGATCTCGGCCTCGGCCCTGCCGTGGATCGAGGGCGTCAGCCCGGTGCCGGCGGAGATCGGCCGGGCGGAGATGGACCGGATCACGGCCGATTTCGTCCAGGCGACGCAGCGCGCGGCGCGGGCCGGCTTCGACCATCTCGAGCTGCACTGCGCCCACGGCTATCTGCTGGCGTCGTTCCTGTCGCCGCTGACCAACCGGCGCGGCGACGACTATGGCGGGCCGGTGGAGAACCGGCTGCGCTATCCGCTGGAGGTGTTCCGGGCGATGCGGGCGGCGTGGCCCGAGGACCGGCCGATGTCGGTGCGCATCTCCGCCACCGACTGGGCCGAGGGCGGCATCGGCGAGGACGACGTCTTCGCCATCGCCGAGGCTTTTCGCGATGCCGGCTGCGACCTGATCGACGTGTCGGCCGGCCAGACCGTGGCGGACCAGAAGCCGGTCTATGGCCGGATGTTCCAGGTCCAGTTCGCCGAGGCGATCCGCAACGTGCCGAAGCTGGCGACCATGGCGGTGGGCGCCATCACCGAGCCGGGGCAGATCAACACCATCCTGCACACCCGCCGCGCCGACCTGGTCGCACTCGGCCGGCCGCATCTGTGGAACCCGACCTTCGTCCGCCAGGCCGAGGCCTGGTACGGCGTGAAGTCCCAGTCCTGGCCGCAGCAATACTGGCCCGGCCGCGACCAGGCCTTCCGCGAGATCGCGCGGTCGGCCGAGAAGCAGGCCGAGCTGCAGGTCAAGGCCAAGCCGCGCCGGCACGGGCGCTGATCAGGTGCGGGCGGCGGCCCCCACGGCCTCGGCCAGACGATCCAGATCGGCCTCGGTGTGCAGGTAGGAGACGGCGGCGCGGCAGATGTCGCCCAGGCCGCGGGCGGTCATGTCGAGCGGCGTGTACATCACGCCGTTGACGGCGATGGTGATCCCGTCCGCCGCCAGGCGCTGGCGCAGCGCCGCCGGCTCGACCCCCGCCACCGCGAAGGACACCAGGGCGGCGCGCTCGACGCCGAGGTCGTGCACGGTCACGCCGGGGATCGCCGCCAGCCGGCCGCGCAGCCCCTGCGCCAGCCCGTCGAGCCGCGTCCGGATGGCGTCGATGCCGAGGCCGCGGGCGAGGCGGATCGCGGCGCCGAGGCCGAGCCGCAGCGCCATCGGGAAATCGCCGGCCTCGAAGCGCAGGGCGCTGTCCTGCAGCCGGGCGCCATCGGGCGTCCAGAGGGCCGTCCGGGCGTCGTGATAGGGCGGGTCGAGCCGGTCGAGGAAGCCCTGCCGGACATAGAGCAGCCCGGTGCCGCGCGGCCCGCGCAGATGCTTGCGGCCGGGCGCTATCAGCACGTCGCAGCCCAGCGCCGCGACATCGATCGGAATCTGGCCGATGGCCTGCGAGGCATCGACGAAGAACGGCACGCCGGCGGCGCGGGCGACCCGGCCGATCGCCGCCGCCGGGTTGATCAGCCCGCCATTGGCCGGCACCCAGGTCAGCGACACCAGCTTGACCCGATCGTCGATCATCGCGGCCAGCGCCTCGGGCGAGACCCGGCCGGTATCGTCGCAGGGGATCACCTCGATCACCGCGCCGGTGCGGGACGCGGCGCGCTGCATGGTGGTGAGGTTGCCGCCCCATTCCTGCCGGCCGACCAGGATGCGGTCGCCGGCGGCGAGGGGGAGGCTGGCGAAGGCCAGGCCCCAGCCCTGGGTGGCGCTGCCGGTGAAGGCAATCTCGGCCGGCGCGGCGCCGATCAGGGAAGCGGCCTCGGCCCGGGCCTCCTCCAGCGCCGGCGTCGCGGCGATGCCGGCTTCGATCGGGCCGGACACCGCCTCGCGCTGCAGATGGGCCAGCACCGCGTCCAGCACCGGCTGCGGCGGCAGCGAGCCGCCGGCATGGTTGAAGTGCAGCACCCGGTCGATGCCGGGCGTCTCGGCGCGCAGCCGGGCCAGATCCATGGTCAGTCCTCGAGCTCGACGACGGCGTCGACCTCGACCGAGACGCCACGCGGCAGGGCGGCCACGCCGACCGCGGCGCGGGCATGCTTGCCCTTGTCGCCGAACACCGCGGCGATCAGGTCCGAGGCGCCGTTGCCGACCTGCGGCTGCTGGGTGAAGCCCGGGGCCGAGGCGACGAAGACGCCGAGCCGGACGACACGGCGGATGCGCGAGAGCTCGCCGCCGGTCGCGGCCGCGATCTGGGCCAGGATGGCCAGCGCGCAGGCCAGCGCCGCCTTCTGCCCGTCCTCCAGCGACACGGTGTCGCCGAGATGGCCGAGCCAGGCCGGGCCGTTGCGGTCCTGCGAGATCTGGCCGGAGATGTAGAGCAGATTGCCGGATTGGACGTAGGGCACATAGTTGGCGGCCGGGGCAGGGGCCGCGGGCAGCTCATGCCCCAGGGCGGCGACGGCTTCGGCGATGGTCTTGGGCATGGTCGGATCCTTCGTGTCGGAAGCCGGATGCTAGCCCTGGCCGGCCGGCACTGACGAACGCGAAGTTTTCGCCCTATGGGTGACTCGGATTCACCTGTTGCGCATCGTGGAGAGACGCCGGGTCGGAGAGGGGAGCAACGGCCGGGGCGGGCTTCGTTCCGCCATCTTCGACGCCAGAAAGTCGAGGAGCGCCCTCAGCGCTGCAGGCTGGTGGCGGTTGGCGGGGAAGACGGCATTGATCTCGCCGCCCTCGCGTCCATAGTCGGGCAGCAGATGCACCAAGTCTCCGCTGTCGAGATAGGGCCGGGTGATCGCCTCGGGCAGGATCGCGATCCCCAGGCCGGACAACGCCGCACTCAACTCGGCGTGCGGCCCACGGACGCTGATGCGGCCCGTCACTTCCACCTGTACCCGGCCCTTGGGGCCATCGAGCGGCCAGGTCTCGGTGCCGGCGTCGGAGGTGAAGAGAATGAACTCGTGGTCCTTGAGGTCTGCCAGGCGGCGCGGCTCGGACGTCCTGCCGAGATAGGCCGGGCTTGCGACGAGGATCAGCCGCGAGGCGCCGAGACGCCGCGTCAGGAAGCTGGAATCGGGCCGGCGGCCCGTGAGGATCGCCAGGTCGGCGCGCACATCGAGCGGATCGACGGCTTCGTCGGTGAGGCGCAGCGCGATGCGGACCGCGGGGTGCATGGCGAGAAACTCCGGCAGCCACGGGATCAGCGCCATGGTGGCGAAGTTGATTGGCGCGGTGACGCGGACGAGGCCCGAGGGTTCGGATCGGGTGGCGGCCGCCGTCTCGCCCGCCTCGGCGATGAGCGCCAGTCCGCGCGCGGCCAGATCGTGGAACGCCCGGCCGATCTCGGTCAGCTCCACCTTGCGGGTGGTGCGGTAGAAGAGCTGCGCGCCGATGGCCGCCTCCAGCCGCGCCACGGTCCGGCTGACAGTGGCGCGCGGGATGCCGAGCGTCCGCGCGGCCGCGGTGAAGCTCGCCGTCTCGGCGACCCCGGCAAAGACGGTGACGTCGTTCAGATCGGGCGGTTGTTGTTTCAAACGTACCACTGTTTTTCGATTGTGGTGTCTACTGAGACAATATCCCTCGTGCCATCCTCGGACAAGGTGAGCTGAACCGATACCGGTCGCCGATGAGGAGAGGAGCACGACATGGAGAATGTTCCGGAAAACGGGGCGGATCGCGGGGCTACCCGGCGGACGGTCCTGCGAGCGGGCGCGGCGGCAGGCCTTCTGTCGATGATCCCGTCCGCATGGGGGCAGGGCGCAGCGCCGCCCGTGGTGCTGATCACCGGCACGAGCAGCGGCTTCGGTCGCCTCATGGCCGAGGGCTTCGCTCGCCAGGGGGCGCGGGTGGTCGCGACGATGCGCGAGACGCGCGGCAAGAACGCCTCGGCAGCCGCGGAGCTGGCGGCGCTCGGCTCGTCCGGCCTCGCGATCGAAATCGTCGAGATCGACGTGCTGAGCGACGACTCCGTCGCGGCCGGCGTCGCCCGGGCGATGGACAGCGCCGGCCGGATCGACGTCCTGGTCAACAATGCCGGCATCGTCGTGCCGGGGCCGGTGGAACTGCAGCCGCCGCGATACTTCGCCTCGAACCTCGAGACCAATATGGGCGGCGCGCTGAGGATGTTCCGCGCCGTGCTGCCGCACATGCGGGACCAAGGCCGCGGCACGATCATCCAGATGTCGAGTGCCCTGGGGCGCGCCATCGATCCCATGCTCGGCGGCTATTGCGCCTCCAAGCTCGCCGTCGAGGCCGCGGCGGATGCGCTCGCCTACGAGGTCGCCGCGTCCAACATCGAAGTCGCGATCGTGCAGCCGGCAGGCGCCTATCCGACCGGGCTTCAGGCAAAGGCCGTGCGCTACTGGGAGGAGATGGTGACCGCGCTCGACGCGACGGAGCGGCGCAAGCTCGACATCTATGCACGGCACGTCGAGGCGATGCTCACGGATCTGGCGCCGGACCCGGAGCTCGATCCGAAGGAGGTGTCGGATGCCGTCGTGGCGCTCGCGGCGATGGAGTTCGGCACTCGGCCCGCTCGGTTGACGGTCGGGCCCTACAAGGACGGGATCGATCCGGTGAATGTCGCGCACGACCAGCTGCAGAGCGACATGATCTCGCACAACCGCATCGCCGATCTGCTGACGCCGCGCTAGGCCGCCTCGCCGCGGATCCAGTCGATGAAGGCGGCGACCGGCGGGGGCAGGGGGCCGGGCCGGGTCACCAGCCAGTAGCCGAGGCCGGGCGGGGCGAAGGGCGGGCCGCCCAGCGGCTCGACCAGCGCGCCGCTGCGCAGCCGCTCGCCGATCAGCGCGTGCCGGCCCATGGCCACGCCCTGGCCGGCCAGCGCCGCCTCCAGCACGATGTTGTAGTCATGCAGCATCAGGGTGCGGGCGCGCGCCAGGTCGAAGCCGTGCGCCGCCGACCAGGCCGGCCATTCGATCGGCTCGCGGGCATAGGAGAGCAGGAGCGTGTGGTGGAGCAGGTCGGCCGGCGCCGCGATCGGCGGGCCGCGCCACAGCAGCGCCGGGCTGACCACCGGGGCGATGCGGTCGGCCAGCAGCAGCGTCGCCTCGACCTCCGCCCAGCCGCCGGTGCCGTAGCGGATCGCCAGGTCGGCCTCGCCGCCCTTCAGATCCGCCAGGGCGTTGGACGGCTCCAGCCGCAGCTCGATCTCCGGATGCGTGGCGGCGAAGCGGCCGAGCCGCGGCACCAGCCAATGGGTGGCGAAGGAAGCCAGCAGGCTGACCCGCAGCACCGCCCGTTCCGGCGCCCGCACGGCGCGTGTCTCATCGGCCAGCAGGTCGAAGGCGCGGCGCACCCCGTCGAGATAGCGCTCGCCCGCCGGGGTCAGGGCGATGGCGCGGGTCCTGCGGAGGAAGAGGGCAGTGCCGAGCTCCCGCTCCAGCCGCTGCACCTGGTGGCTGATGGCGCTCGGCGTCACCAGCAGTTCCTCGGCGGCGCGGCGGAAGCTCAGATGCCGGCCGGCTGCCTCGAAGGCGCGCAGGGCAGGCAGGGAGGGCAAGCGCCGCGGCATCAGGGGCCGAAGACGGACCAGCCCATGGCCTTGGCTAGCCGCTCCAGTGCCAGGGTGCCGAGCAGCGAGTTGCCGTGCTGGTTCAGCCCGGGCGACCAGACGGCGACCGAGGCGCGGCCCGGCACGATTGCCAGGATGCCGCCGCCGACGCCGCTCTTGCCCGGCAGGCCGACGCGGAAGGCGAAGTCGCCCGAGCCGTCGTAATGGCCGCAGGTCAGCATCAGGGCGTTGATCCGCCGCGCCCGCTCCGGCGACACCACGCGGTGCCCGGTCGACAGCCCGCCATCGGCCAGGAAGCGCCCGGCGGTGGCGAGCTGCCGGCAGGTCATGGCGATGGCGCATTGATGGACGTAGACGCCGAGCGTCAGCTCCACCGGATGCAGCAGGTTGCCGAAGGACTTCATATAGGCGGCCAGCGCCATGTTGCGGTAGGCCGTCCCGGCCTCGGACCGCGCCACGGTCTCGTCGATGGCGATGCCGTCGTCATCGGCCAGCCAGCGGATGAAGCGCAGGATCGACCCGATCGCCTCGCGCGGCTGGTGTCCGGCCAGGACCACGTCGGTCACCACCAGCGCGCCGGCGTTGATGAAGGGGTTGCGCGGCACGCCCTGCTCGTATTCGAGCTGGACGATCGAGTTGAAGGCGTTGCCCGACGGCTCGCGGCCCACCCGCCGGAACAACGCGTCGCCGACGGCACCGAGGGCCAGCGTCAGGGTGAAGACCTTGGAGACGCTCTGGATCGAGAACGGCACTTCGGCGTCGCCGGCACAGCAGAAGCCGCCGTCGAGGGTGGCCACGGCGATGCCGAACTGGCCGGCATCGACCTTCGCCAGCTCCGGGATATAGCTGGCGACCTCGCCGCGCCGCTGCTCCCGCGCCATGGCGTCGGCGATCTCGCCGACGGCTTCGCTCAGATCCGGCATTCCCGGCTCAGCCTTCGCGGTCGATCGTCATGTACAGGGCGGCGCCGTCCGGCGTGTCGATCGGCCCGCGGCGCTGGAACCCGGCCTTCTCATAGGCGCGGATCGCGGCGGCGTTGGCCGGGGCCGGGTCGACCTGGATCCGTGCCGTCTCCGGCAGGGCCAGCAGCCGGCGCAGCACCAGCCGGATCAGCCGGGTGCCCATGCCGCGGCCGATCACGTCGGTCTCGCCCAGGAACAGGTCGATGCCGAAGGTCTGGCGCGGCAGTTGGTGCGCGGCCCAGAACGAGTCGGGGTTGGCGTGGTAGACATGCATGTAGCCGATCGGCCGGCTGCCCTCGCAGGCCAGGAACGAGGCGATGTTCGATTCGACCAGATGGGCGGCGATCTGCTCCAGCTCCTCCTCCGGGTCGCCCCACCAGCGCATGACATGCGGCCGCTCCAGCCAGCGGGCGATGATCGGCAGATCCTCGATGCGCAGCGCGTTCAGGCCGATGGACGGGTCGACCGCATCGGCGATGCGGTCATCCGCCAGCTTCAGCGCGACCGGGTCCGGCCCGGCCGCGGGGAGGGGATGATCATTGCTCATGCCGCGCCGGGGAGGGCGATCTCTCGCCATGTCGGGGAAGGAACAGACTCATGGACGCATCGGTGCTGCGAACGGGTCAAGAACCTGTACCCGATCACGGCGAGCGGTCAAAGAGTCCTGTGCGGCGTGTCGGGGTCACGTGCCCTGAAACCGACCCACGAAGACCA
>NZ_JBQJIK010000085.1:0-34081 GCF_052078665.1 Inquilinus sp. CA228
GAGCATCGGCCCGCTGGATAAGAACGACAACCCGACCGGGGGCCTCAGCTCGATCATCGGCAGCCTGGAGCTGCGCTACAAGATCACCGACACGATCGGCATCGTGCCGTTCTTCGACGCCGGCGGCAAGATCACCGTCTCCGGCATCAGCGTGAAGGGCGAGAAGGCCTCGCTCGACGCCGCCGGGACGCTGGATGGCGACGTGATCCAGGGCACGGTCAAGGCGGCGCTCGGCTCGCTCGCCGCGGTGTCGCCCGGGGTCGAGGGCGCGGTGTCGGTCGACGCCACCCTGTCCGGCACCATCGGCGCGCTCGGCGTCAAGGGCCAGGTGGTGGCCGAGGGGGTAAAGACCGCCGGCCATACGGTCGAGCACCTGACCGTCGACATCGACGCCGCCGGCCTGCCCGCCGCCCCCGCCGGCACGGTCAAGCTGGCCGGCACGGTCGACGGCAAGCCGGCCACCGGCGACATCGTGCTGGCCCAGAAGCCGGATGGCGGCATCGATGTCAGCACGCTGGTGCTGGACGTCGCCGGCATCAAGGCCGACGGCAACGCCGCGGTGGCGGCCGACGGCAAGCCGGTCGGCGGCACCATCCGCCTGGCCGTGGCCGATCTCGGCGTCGTCGGCGCCTTCATCGGCCAGGCGCTGCGCGGCCAGCTCGACGCCACCCTGACGCTCGACCCCGCGGCCGGCGCCAAGATCGACCTGACCGCCCGGCGCGTCGCCTATGCCGACCAGGCCCAGCTCGGCGAGATCCGGCTGACCGGCACCGTGCTCGACCCGATGGCGGACGGAAGGCGCATCCAGGACGGCCGGCTGCTGGTCACCAACGCCACCGCCAGCGGCACCCCGATCAGCCGGGCCGAGCTGACCGTCGCCGGCACGATGCAGCAGCTGGCGCTGAAGCTGCAGGCCGCGACCGGCTACGGCACCGCCGACATGGCCGCCGATATCGGCCTGAACGGCGACGAGACCGTTGTCGGGCTGAAGAGCCTGGCGATCCGCCAATCCGGCCAGTCGGTCACCCTGTCGAGGCCGGCCACCATCCGCGCCGGCGCCACCGGCGTCGACCTCGGCACCATCGCCCTCGCGGTCGGCGGCGGCAGCGTCACCCTGTCGGGCAAGGCGGGTGACGCGCTGGACCTGCGCGCCCGCATCGCCGGGCTGCCGCTCGGCCTGGCGTCGATCGCCAGCCCCGGCCTCGCGCTGCAGGGGCAGTTGAACGGCGAGGCCACCATCACCGGCAGCGCCGCCGACCCCGGCGGCAAGTTCTCGCTGAAGATCTCGGGCGCCAGGATGGGCGGGCTGAACACCGCCGGCCTGCCTGCGATCGACGCCACCGCCGACGGCACACTGGGCGGGCAGCGGATCAACGTCACCAGCCGGGTCACCGCCGGGCGCGCCCGGCTCGACCTGCAGGCCGCGGTGCCGCTGGGCGGCGGGCCGCTTTCGGCCTCGGCCAAGGGCCAGGTCGACCTGGCGATGTTCAACGACTTCCTGGGCGCCGGCGCCGACCGCATCGGCGGCCCGCTGTCGCTCGACGTGAGGATCGAGGGCACGCCGGACAGGCCGCAGGCTTCCGGCACAGTCACCCTGCGCAACGGCAGCTATCAGAACTCGGAATACGGTGTCCGGCTGCAGAATATCGACGCCACGGTGACCGGTGCCGGCGACAGCTTCCGCCTGACCAGCCTGTCGGCCAAGACGCCGGGTGGCGGCACCATCAGCGGCGGCGGCAGCGTCACCCTGGGCCCGCGCGGCAGCCTGCCGGTCGATATCCGGATCCAGACCAGCAACGCGCTGCTGGTCTCCAGCGAGCTGGCGACCGTCCATGCCGACAGCGACCTGACCATGTCCGGCGACCTGTCGGCCGATGCGCTGCTCCAGGGCTCGATCAAGATCCGCAACGCCGTCATCCAGATCCCCGACACCTTCCCGGTTTCGGTGACGCCGATCCCGGTGCGCCAGATCAATGTGCCGCCGCAGGTCGCGGCCCGGATGAAGGCCGAGGGCATTGCCCTCAACACGGCGACGCCGCCGAGCCGGAACCGGAGCCGGAACCAGCCACAGAAGCCGCCATCGCAGATCCGGCTCGAGATCACCGTCGACTCGCCGAACCAGTTCTATGTCCGCGGCCAGGGCATCGACGCGGAGATGCAGGGCCAGCTCCAGATCACTGGCACGACCACCACCCCCGACATCGAGGGCAACTTCAAGATGCGGCGCGGCCAGATCTCGAAGTTCGGCCAGCGCCTGGACTTCGAGCACGGCAATCTCAGCTTCGACGGCGGGACGCTGGATCCGCGGCTGGACTTCCTGGCCTCGACCCGGGCCGGCGACGTCACCGCCAATATCGAGATCGGCGGCTATGCCTCGAAGCCCCAGCTCACGCTGAGCTCGTCGCCCGACCTGCCGCAGGACGAGGTGCTGTCGCGCCTGCTGTTCGGCCAGGCCACCGGCCAGCTCAGCCCGACCCAGGCGATCCAGCTGGCCCAGGCGGCAGCGGAAATGGCGGGTGTCGGGGGCGGCGGCACCGGCCTGCTCGGCGGCATCCAGAAGTCGCTCGGCCTCGACCAGCTCGACTTCAACACCGACGCCTCCGGCGGCTCGGCGATCGGCCTCGGCCGCTATCTCACCAAGGGTGTCCGGGTCGGGGTGGAACAAGGCATCGACGCCGGCAGCACCCGGGCCACGGTCACCATCGACATCACCGACAACATCAAGGGCAAGGCCGAGGCCGGCGGCGACAGCGGCGGCGGCGTCGGCGTGACCATGGAGTGGGACTACTGACGGCAGCGCGACTCGCTCGCGGCCGTCAGCCGGCGGCTCTCCGGTCCGGCGCCTCGTTGTCGTCCTGCGGGATCGCCACCGCGCCTTCCGGCAGGTGCTGGCGCAGGAACTCGGCCAGCATCTCGATCTCGCCCCGCCGTGCGGCGCCCCGGCGCCACACCAGCCCGATCCGGCGCGACGGCTGCGGCGCATCGAAGGGCCTGACCGCGATGTCGCTGTCGGCCGTGGTCGACGCGGTGCAGGCCAGGGCCGGCAGCAGGGTGATGCCGATCCGCCCGGCCACCATCTCGCGCAGGGTCGACAGGCTGGTGGCGCCGAACGAATCCTCCTCGGTTCGCGCCGCGCTGCGGCACACCTCCAGCGCCTGGTCGCGCAGGCAGTGCCCGTCCTCCAGCAGCAGCAGATGCTCGCCCGACAGGTCGGCCGGCGTCACCCGGTTGGCGCGGGCCAGGCGGTGGCCGGTCGGCACTGCCAGCAGGAAGGGCTCGTCGAACACCGGCAGCGAGTCCAGCTTCGGGTCCTCGGCCGGCAGGGCCAGCAGCGCCGCCTCCAGCTCGCCGCGGCGCAGCCGCTCGACCAGCCGGTCGGTCAGGTCCTCGCGCAGATAGAGGCGCAGGTCCGGATAGGTGCGGCGCAGCGTGCGCATCAGCCGCGGCAGCAGATAGGGCCCGAGCGTCGGGATCACGCCGAGCCGAAAGTCGCCGGCCAGCGGCGCCGCCTGGTCGCGGGCGGCGAGCAGCAGGTCCTGCGTCTCCGCCAAGATCCGCCGCGCCCGGGCGACCACCGCGTCGCCCAAGGGGGTCAGGATGATCCGCCGCTTCGACCGCTCGAACAGCGGCCCGCCCAGCATCTCCTCCAGCGCCTGGACCTGGGCGCTGAGCGAGGGCTGGCTGACATGGCAGGCGGCCGCGGCCCGGCCGAAATGGCGGATGTCGGCAACCGCGACGACATAGCGGAGCTGCCGCAGGGTGATCGGTTGGTTCATAGGCTCAAGCTATCATAATTGTCGGAACAATCGATTTGATTGTGGGACTCCGGCTTGCTATCTCCTTGCTGCACTGCGGTATCAACCCTGTTGCGCCGCACACAAAAATCCCACCAAAGATCCCACGGAGCCTCTCGATGCCCATGCTGACCATTGGCGACATTTTCCCGGATTTCTCGCTCCAGGCGGTCGTCTCGACCAACCCGAAGGACGCCTTCACCCAGATCGACCGCGCCGCCAGCAAGGGCAAGTGGAAGATCGTGTTCTTCTGGCCGAAGGACTTCACCTTCGTCTGCCCGACCGAGATCGCGGCGTTCGGCAAGCTGGCCGGCGACTTCGCCGACCGTGACGCGCTGACCTACGGCGTGTCGACCGACAGCGAGTTCGTGCACCTGGCCTGGCGCCAGAACCACACCGACCTGAAGGACCTGCCGATCCCGATGCTGGCCGACATCCGCAAGGACCTGAGCCGCTCGCTCGGCATCCTCGAGAAGAACGAGGAAGTGTGCCTGCGCGCCACCTTCATCGTCGACCCGGAGAACATCATCCGCTTCGTCTCGGTCAACGACATGTCGGTCGGCCGCAACCCGCACGAGGTCCTGCGCGTCCTTGACGCGCTGCAGACCGACGAGCTGTGCCCCTGCAACTGGCAGAAGGGCGAGGAGACCCTGCAGGCCGCCTGATCCGGCGTCCCGTCCTCTCCGGCCGGCCCCCTGCGGGCCGGCCATCGTCTTTTCCAAGTCCCGCCGGAGCCCCCATGTCGATCGACACGCTGAAGGCCGCCCTTCCCGACTACGCCAAGGATCTGAAGCTCAACCTGTCCTCGGTCCTGACCCCGCCCGGCGTGACCGCCCAGCAGATCTGGGGCTCGGCCCTGGCCAGCGCCCTGGTCTCGCGCAACGCCACCGTGATCAAGGCGATCGCGGCCGAGGCGGCGCAGCACCTGTCGCCCGAGGCACAGGGCGCGGCCAAGACCGCAGCGGCGATCATGGGCATGAACAACATCTACTACCGCTTCACCCATCTGGTGTCCGAGAAGGACTACGCGACCATGCCGGCCCGGCTGCGCATGAACGCGATCGCCAACCCGGGCGTCGACCAGGTGGATTTCGAGCTGTATTCGCTGGCGGTGTCGGCGATCAACGGCTGCGGCATGTGCATGGACAGCCATGAGCAGGTCGTCGCCAAGAAGGGCGTCGGCAAGGACGTGGTCCAGGCCGTGATCCGCATCGCTGCGGTAATCCACGCCGTGGCCGCCACGCTGGACGCCGAGGAGAAGCTGGCCGCCTGACGCCCGCGCCGCTCCGGCGAGAGAGCAGGCCCGCCCCGGTGGCGGGCCTTTTGCTATTCGGCGGCCAGCCGGTCCACCGCGATGCGGCGGCGGCGGATCGAGCGGTCGGCCAGCACCATCGGCATGCCGTCGGAGCAGGTCTCGACCCGCGCCTCGACGCCGTAGACATCGCGCAGCATCGCGGCGGTGACCACGGTGCGCGGCTCGCCGCAGGCGGCGACCCGGCCCTCCTTCAGCACCAGCACCCGGTCGGTGAAGCGCACCGCCTGGTTCAGATCGTGCAGCGCGATCAGCACGCACAAGCCCCGGCTGCGGGCGAGGTCGCGGACCAGGGTCAGCACCTCGACCTGGCGCTGCAGGTCGAGCGCGCTGGTCGGTTCGTCCATCAACAGGATGCGCGGATCGCGCACCAGCGCCTGGGCGATCGACACCAGCTGCTTCTGCCCGCCGCTGAGCTCGCCCAGGTTGCGCATGGCGAGGTCGTCGATCTCGAGCAGCGAAAGGGTGCGGGTAACGGCGTCGAGATCGCTGTCGTCGACGCGCCAGCCGGCGCTGCTCTTGCGCGCCAGCAGCACGGATTCGAGCACGGTGAGGACGGCGTTCACCGCCGCCTCCTGCGGCAGGTGGCAGGGCCGGCTCGGGTCGCTCGCCTCCCAGCCGGCGGCGGGGCGGCCGTCGATCCGCACCTCGCCAGGGCCGCCGATCAGCCCGGCGATGCGGCGGAACAGGCTGGACTTGCCGACCGCGTTCGGCCCGATCACCGCGGTGACCTCGCCGCCCGCCATTACCGGGGTGGTGATGCCGTGCAGCACCGCCCGGCGGCCATAGGCGACCGAGACGTCGCGCAGTTCCAGGGTGACGGGATTCACTGCCATGCGCGGCGCCGGCTGGCCAGGATCAGGCTGAAGAAGAAGGGCACGCCGACCAGGGCGGTGATCACGCCGATCGGGAAGATTACGCCCGGCACGATCGACTTCGACACGATCGAGGTGGCCGACAGCATCAGCGCCCCGGCCAGGGCCGAGGCCGGCAGGAAGAAGCGCTGGTCCTCGCCGATCAGCATGCGGGCGATGTGCGGCCCGACCAGGCCGACGAAGCCGATGGTGCCGACGAAGGCGACCGGCACCGAGGCCAGCAGGCTGACCGCCAGGACCGTCTCCAGCCGCAGCCGGCGGACATCGATGCCGAAGCTGCGGGCCTTGTCCTCGCCCAGGCGCAGCGCCGTCAGCTGCCAGGCCCGGCGCGCCATCAGCGGCAGCAGCACCACCAGCACCCCGGCGGTGACCGCGAGCTTGCCCCAGGTGGCCTTGCCCAGGCTGCCCATGGTCCAGAACACCACCGCGGCCAGCGCCTGCTCCGACGCCACATATTGCAGCAGCGACAGCAGGGCGTTGAAGGTGAAGACGATGGCGATGCCCAGCAGCACCACCGTCTCCATGGTCACGCCGCGGCGCTGGCTCATCACATGCAGCCCCAGCGACGCCGCCAGCGCCATCAGGAAGGCGTTGACCGGCACCATGATGTCGGTCAGGGCCGGGATCAGCGCCACGCCGAGGACGATGGCCAGCGCCGCGCCGAAGCTGGCGGCGGCGGAGATGCCGAGGGTGAAGGGGTCGGCCAGCGGGTTGTTCAGCACGGTCTGCATCTGGGCGCCGGCCACCGCCAAAGCGGCGCCGACGATCACGGCCATCAGCGCCACCGGCAGGCGGATGTCCCAGATCACCACCCGCAGCGTCGCCGGCACGGTCGAGGGCGAGACCAGCGCCGACACCACCTCGCCGACGCCGTAGCGCGCCGGGCCGATGCCGATGTCGAGCACCAGGCTGACCAGCAGCGCCGCGGCCAGGGTGGCGAGCAGCAGCAGCTTGCGCCGGGCCAGGCCGCGATAGGCGGCGCGGCCGGCGCGCAGATGGGTTTCGATCGGGGTCGGGCCGGCGCGGTCCGCCATGCGATACCTTTCAGCCCGCCGGGCTCAGCGAGACCCAGTAGCCGGGCCGGTACGGGATCGGCAGGAAGCGCTCGTGCAGGGTGCGGAACGTCGCCTCCGGGTCGAGGTCGGCGAACAGCTCCGGGTGCAGCCATTTGGCGAGCTGCTGCACCCCGACGAACTGGTACGGGCTGTCGTAGAACTGGTGCCAGATGGCGTGGACGCGGCCGTCGGCCACCGCCTTGACGCCGGTATAGGCCGGGCGCGCCACCAGCGCCGCCAGCCGCTGCTTCGCTGCCGCCTGGTCGGCATCGGGGCCGAGCCCGACCCAGCCGCCATCGGGCACGAATTTCGACCAGTTGGCGCCGGTGATGATGACGACGTCCGGGTTGGCGACCGTCACCTGCTCCGGGTTCAAGACGCCGAAGGCGCCGGGGATCAGGTCGGCGGCGATGTTGGTGCCGCCGGCCATCCGCACCATGCGGCCGAAATTCTCGGTGCCGAAGGTGGCGCAGCATTCGGCGCCCCAGCCGGTGCCGGCGGCGCGCTCGATCATCACCTTCGGGCTCGGCGCGCCCGCCTTGGCCAGCCGGTCCAGCACCAGGTCCAGCTGCTGGCGGTAGAAGGCGATGAACGCCTCGGCCCGGTCCTGCCGGCCGAGGATCTGGCCGAACAGCCGGACGCTGGGCTCGGTGTTGGTGAAGGGCTCGTCGCGGAAGTCGATGAAGACCGTGGCGATGCCGGCGCCCTCGAGCGTCTTGATCAGCCCGGATTCCTCGGCCGCCTGCTTCTGGCCCAGCAGCAGGAACAGCACGTCGGGCTTCAGCGCGATCGCCTGCTCGGCGTTGAAGGTGCCCTCCTCCGGATCGCCGATGTCGGGGATGGCATCGATGCCGGGGAACCGCGCCTGGTACAGCCTGTAGGTGTCGAGGTCGGAGCGCTCGAACTCGTCCTTCCAGCCGGCGATGCGGCCGATCGGGTTCTCGCGGTCCAGCGCGGCGACGATGTAGATCTGCCGCCCCTCGCCGAGCAGGATGCGCTCGACATGCTTCGGCACCTCGACCGTGCGGCCGGCCAGGTCGTTGACCGAGACCTTGTCCTCCGCCGCCAGCGCCGCGCCGGCGCAGAGGCTGAGCACCGCCGCCGCCAGGATCCGCATCATCGCGCCCATCGCCGCACCCTCTTCCGCAACCAGGGTTGGGGTATCACGCAGGGATTGCGATTGCGAGTGGCTTTCAATCACTCCCGGCGAGGCTGCAGCGAAGCGACGCCTCTGGCATGCTGTTGCCGCAGCCCCGGAGTCGCCGTGATTCAGCTGTCCTCCCTCCGTCCCGATCCGATCCATGTCCGCCAGGCGGTGCGGGGCGCGATCGCGGCCGTCGCCGCCTATGCCCTGGCCGAGGCCTTCGGCCTGCCCAAGGGCTACTGGTCGGTGCTGACCGCGGTGATCGTGCTGCAGGCCACGCTCGGCGCCACGCTGAGCGCAACCATCGACCGGCTGCTCGGCACCGCGTTGGGCGCCGTGGCCGGGGTGATCGGCGCGGTGCTGTCCGGCCCGTCGGTGCTGGGCACCGGCGCGGTGCTGCTGGTGGTCATGCTGGTCACCGTCTATATCGCCGCCCGCCGGCCCAACCTGCGCCTGGGCGCGGTCACCGCGGCGATCGTCATGCTGTCCGACCCCAGCCATGCCGACCCGCTGGGCGCCGCCTTCCAGCGGGTGGCGGAGATCGGCCTGGGCACCGTGGTCGGGGTGCTGGCCGCCCTGCTGATCCTGCCGTCCCGGGCCCGCGACCATCTGCGCGACACCGCCGCCGAGCTCCTCGGCCAATGCGCCGCGCTGCTGACCTTGATCGCCGGGCGGCTGGCCGGGTCGGCGGCGGATCCGACCCCGCTCAATCAGCGCATCCGCACGCTGCTGCGAAAGGGCGACGGCCAGCTGGACGAGGCGCGGCGCGAGCGGCCCGGCGCGATGCCGGAGCATCTCGACCCGGCGCCGATCATCCGCACCATCCGCCGCCTGTGGTACAGCGAGATCATCCTGAACCGTGCCGCCCAGAGCCCGCTGTCGCCAGCATTGCAGACCGCGCTGGGGGCGACGCTGGACCAGGCGGTGACGGCGGCGAAGAAGCGGATGACCTCGCTGGCCGCGTCGCTGGAGGCGAAGGCCGCGCCGGGCGAAGGCAGCGCGCTGGACCAGGCGGTCGCGGCGCTGCAGAGCAGCGTCGACGCCCTGCGTGGCACCGGCGGCGACGGGCTGGACGGCCGCGAATTCGGCCAGGCCTTCGCCTTGGCCTTCACCTTCGCCCAGCTCCGCGACAATCTCGCCGACCTGGCCGAGCGGCTGCGCGAGCAGGCCGGCGAGGCGCCGGCGCCGCTGACGGCGGATTGAGATCGGGGAGAGAGCCGCCATGACCGCATCCGGCATTCACGCCATCCTCTATGCCTTCTTCGACGCCGAGGAGCGGCTGGACCGCGCCGCCATGCGCCGGCAGACGGAGGCGTGCCTGGAGGCCGGGGTCGCCGGCATCGCCGCGCTGGGCCTGGCCACCGAGGTGGCGAAGCTGGGCTTCGACGAGCGCCGGGCGGTGATGGACTGGGTGGCCGAGGATGTCGGCGGCCGGGTGCCGGTCGGCTTCACCATCTTCGGGTTGTCGGTGGCGGAGCAGGTGGCGATGGTCCGCGCCGCCGAGGCCGCCGGGGCCGGCTGGCTGATCCTGCAGCCGCCGGCCGCCGGCAGCTACGGCGCCGGCGAGTATCTCGACTTCTTCAGCCGGGTGATGGAGGCGACGGCGCTGCCGGTGGCGATCCAGAACGCGCCGCAATATCTCGGCCTTGGCCTGTCCGCCGACGACGTCGCCCGGCTGATGCGGCGCCACGCCAACATGACGCTGATCAAGGCGGAGGGGTCGGCCGTCGAGATCGAGCGGCTGATCGCCACGACCGAAGGCCGGCTGCGGGTGTTCAACGGCCGCGGCGGGCTGGAGATGATCGACAGCCTGCGCGCCGGCTGCAGCGGCTTCCTGCTGGCGCCGGACGTGGTCGACCATGCGGTGGCGATCCAGCGGCTGCACGAGGCCGGCGACGAGGCGGCGGCCGCCGCGGCCTATGCCCGGGTGGCGCCGTCGATCGTCTTCGTCATGCAGTCGATCGAGACGCTGATCTGCTACGGCAAGCGCCTGTTCGCCGCCCGGGCGGGCCTGACGGTGCACGACCGGGCCCCGGCGCTGCGCCCGACCGAGTTCGGCCTGGACCTGGTGGCCCGGCATGCCGCGGCGCTGGGGGCTTTCGGGCGCCAGGGCTGAGCGTCAGTTCCGCAGCACGTTCGACAGCTCGCGCATCTGGGTGCGGGCGCGCAGCAGGAAGAAGCCCTGCACCGCCAGGTGGTTGGGCTGGAACATGGCGTCGGCGCGGCCGTTCATCACCACCAGCGGCCGCAGCTCCGCCGCCTCGCGCAGGTTGTCGACCATCTCGTCCCAGATCTTGGTCGCGCCGGACTGGGCGATCACCCCTTCGAAGTCGCGGCCGAGGGCGCGCAGCACCAGGAAATAGGCGTAGAGCCGGCCCTTGGTGGCATAGAAGATGTCATCCGCCTGGGTGTCGATCAGCCAGCCGCGGCTCGCCTCGATATGGTCGGCGATCACCGAGGATTGCGAGCCGAGATCGGCGGCGAAGCGGTCGATCGTCTGCAGCAGGTTGTCGGCCCGGCGCTCGAACGGCGCGGAGCCGGCGGCGACCCGCTGGTTGTAGCTGCGCAGCGCCCGGGCGGCGGCGCGGTACTGCGAATCCGACGACGCCGTCGGCGCCCAGGAGGTGTTGAGGTCGAACAGCCAGATCGTGCCGGGATAGCGCAGCAGGCCGGTGGCACGGTCGAGATCCGGATCCACCTGCGACGAGCCACGCGACCGACCGATCTGGTCGCCCATCTCGGCGGTGAAGCGCGACAGGGCGTAGATGATGCCCTGCTGGTAGTTCGGCATGTTGTCGAGCAGCCAGCCCGGCATGAAGAACGGATCGTTCGCCGTCCAGCCATGGGTGCCGCCGGTCTCGCGCTCGATCAGCGCGGCCGCGATCTCGACCGCCTGGCTGCTGTTCGCGACCGGCGCGGCCGCGGCGAAGTCCGGGTCGTCGTCGATGTCGTGCACGATGAAGGCGCCGACCGCCATGTAGAGCACGAACAGCACCACCAGCCCGCCGAGGCCCAGGCCGATCATGCGGGACCAGCGCCGGCCGCCGGCCGGCGGCGGTGCGGGCGGCGTCGCGGGCGGCGGCGTGCCTGGGGCCGCCCGGCGCCGGAACAGCCCGCCCAGCCGCGCAGCCCAGCCGCGCCGGGCCGGCGCGGGACCGAGATCCTCCTGGAAGATGTCGTCCGGCTGTCTGCTCACTCGCGCCTCACGCCCTGTCGGTCCCGGAAGACAGAATGGCGATGGCGGCGGTTCCGTGCCAGCCCCTGCGTCGTTGCCGCGTCAGCCGACGGCGCCGCGGCGGTTCAGCCGTGCCGGTGGATCTGGGGCGAGCCTCCGCAAGCGGCGCCATCGGACGTCGCGCGCGGTCTCACGGCGGCGTCCGGCCCACTCGGCGTCGGTCCATCGGCGCCGGCCGCGGGACGGCGCCGGATCGGACGGCGTCGAGACGGGCTCCCGGTTCCGGTCGAAGACCTCGCCGGTGGCGATGCCGTGGCTGCAGCGCTCGCTCTCGGGCCTGCCGGCATCATCGGCCGGGATGATGCGACAGAGGTTGGAAGCGGCGCGGTGCCGGGCCGGGCCGGAGGCCTGGCCGTTCGGGCCGGCGGCCGGAGGCCCGGCTTTCGCCGCGGCGGCAGACCTGCCGGCCGCAGATCCGCCGGCCGCAGGCCCGCCGGCCGGAGGGGGCGGCGGGAGGCCGAGGGCCCGGCACAGGCTGGCGATCAGGGCTTCGATCGGCAAGGCGGTGTCGGCGAGGTCGGCATCGATGCGCTCGTCCCCGGCCAGCCGGTCCCAGAGATCGGTGGTCAGCTGCTCCCTGGCTTCGGTGTCGATGCCGGGGGCGACGGCGATGGCGCGGGTGACTCCCTGGGCGACGGCGTGGCGTCGGCCGTTCGTCTCGTCCTGCCGGTCCTGCCGCCGACATTCGGCCTCGCGCTGCGCCTCCTGCCGCTGCTGTCGCAGCCTGGCCTGGAGCGCGATGGCGCGGCGGATGCCGAGGAACAGGCCGCTGAAGCGGGTCTCCGCAGTCCCGGCGCGGTCGAGATCGCCGGCCGCGAGGGCGGCGACGCCCTCGGCCTGGACGCCGCGGGCCAGCTCCAGCGCGAGCTCCATCAGCTCGGACAGCATGGCGGCGTCCCGGGCGTCCTCATCCGTGGCCTGCTCCTCCTGCCGCAGCCGGCGCAGCCTGGCCTTGAGCGCCAAGGCGCGGCGGATGCCGAGGAAGAGGTGGTTGAAGCCGGCCACGGCCTTGCCGGCGCGGTCGACATCGCCGGATGCCAGGGCGGCAACACCCTGGGCCTGGAAGGCCCGGGCCATCTCCAAAGCGAGCTTCGTCAGCCCGGACAGCACCTCGGTCTCCCGCTTGTCCGCCTCCGTGGCCGGCGACGCGGCAGAAGGAGTCCCGGCCCTGATGGCATCATCGACCATTCATCCATTAGAACAAAATAGGAACAAATCGTCAAGCGAAACCGCATCCGCCCAGGGTCGCCATGCCGGGCGCGCCGACTTGCCAGGCCTCCTGCCGATCGGATTCCCATCGCAAAGCATATGTCAGGCCGTGCCTCCGGCCGGGGAGGAGCCGGATGTCCTGGCCGCCGGTCCCCTCCGTGCGACAATGGTCGCCATGGAATCAGCGCTCCACCGTCGGGACGAGATGGCAATCCTGCAGCCAACGTTGCGAGTCGGGGACAAAGTCCGCTTCGTGTCGCCCGCGAGCACACCGGATCGAGAACGGGTGTTCCTGGCTCGCGACGTGCTGGAGAGCTGGGGACTGAGGGTCGACTTCGGCGAGAATGCCTTCCGGAAATTTTCCTATCTCGCCGGTACCGACGACGAGCGCCTGGCCGACCTCAATGCGGCACTGCGCGACCCTGCCGTCCGCGCCATCGTCGCGACGCGTGGAGGCAAGGGATCCTACCGCATCGCGGATCGACTGGACTTCGAGGCCGCCAGAAATGATCCGAAGCTGCTCATAGGCTTCAGTGACATCACCATTCTTCATCTCAGCCTATGGAAGAGCTGCCGGGTGATCGGCATCCACGGCGCACTTTACGCGGATGACGAGGAAGGGCGAATTCCTGAGGAGACGCGCTCATCTCTGCAGAGAGTTCTGATGACGTCCGACGATGTCGTGATCTCTTCCCGAGAGGACGAGCCGACATCCGCTCTGACGACCGAGGGAACGGCCTCAGGTCGCTTGATCGGAGGGAATCTCGACATGATCGCAACCGCCGCCGGCTGGGCTTTGCCCGATCTGAGCGGGGCGATCCTGCTCATCGAGGCGGTCGAGATGCATCTCGGCCAGGTGGACAGAGAGCTGACGATGCTCCGCAAGGGCGGGCACCTGGCCGGCGTGAGGGGAATCGCGGTGGGGCAATTCACGAAGTTCAATCCGGGCGGCGGCATCACGATCATCGATCTGCTCCGCGACCATCTCGGACAGCTCGATGTCCCCATTCTCGGCGGGCTGCCGTTGGGCCATGGGAAAAACCCGTTGTCGGTCCCGATCGGCTCGATGGCAGTCCTCGACACGGCGGCCCGGACGCTGATCGTCAAGCGATAGCCGGAAGCCGGCAGGCCGTGTCGCCTGGACTCGACAGCGGGCCCCGACTCGGCAGCGGCCCGACGGGCGGCGTGCGGAACGATCAGCGTGGCCCGCGCAGAAATTGGGTGACCGGCCGCTCGTCCCAGACCTGAACTTCGACGTAGCGATCGAACCGCCTGCGGTGATCCTGGCTCCAGCTTGCATCCGGCACCCCGAATTCCGCGACCACCTCCATGATCTGGCTCAACGAGAATACCCGGCCGTGATAGGGCCGGCGCTCGTCGCGATGGTCATCGCAGGTCGCGATCGAAAGGCTGGCCATGCTGTCCGGAAACGTGAAGGTCACGACATCCTCCGGCAGCGCATCGAGCGGCATCACGAGGGAACAGGGACGCGAAGGGTCCTTGCCGTCCGCGAAGTGCCCGAGGAAGAAGTAGATCGGTCTCTCCCGGCGCGTGGTCCCGAGCAGACGGCGGCGCTCCGCCATGAGCCAGGCTTCCGTCTCGAGCCGCTTGCGAAGATAGATCGGCTTGATCTGCCGGCGACCGGAGGTTCTGATCCGATCAAGAACCTGTTCGGCCTCCACGGGAGGCAGATCGCAGACGTTCCCGAGAAAGAGCCCTCCCGGATCGTAGTTGTGCGTCACCACGTCCGGCATCACGGACAAGGCAGCCTCCGCCGAGCTTCAGGCCGGGCATTGTTGCTGTCCCCCGATTGATCGGAGAGGCCGGTTGCGGTCACCGGGCCAGCCGCAAGGCAGTGGCGACCGCTTCGCCTTCTGCGGCGCCCTGGTCTTCGCCGTGGATGAAGGTTGCCACCGTGACTGGGACGGCGAGGTCAGGGAAGTGGTAGACGGCGTTGGTGCTGTGCGGCCCGCCCCCGGTGTGGCCGATGGCCCTGCCGACAACCCCCATTCGCCCCGACATCAGCCCCAGACCGTAGCCGCAAGCAGTCCAAGGGCGCCCTGGCACCGCCCCGCCGAGATCATGCCGCTGCAACATCGAGCCCAAGGAATCAGACGTCAGAATCTGTCCGCGGAACAGGGCGTTCAGCACCGCCGCCGCATCCATCGGAGTGCCGATGAGGCAGCCATGATAGGCCCATCGCGGGTCATAGCCCCTCAGATCCGGCCAGAACACGTCGGCGAAGTCCAAGGGCGCCGTCGCAAGCCGGACCGACCGCACCCCCAACGGACCGAACACCAACTTCTCAAGGGCCGCTCCCAAGGGAAGGCCCGTTGCGCCCTCGATGATCTCGCGGACGAACATATAGCCGACGTTGCTGTAGGCCCAGCCTGCCCCGGGCTGAAAGCTGAGGCGATCGGCGCCAACAGTGCTCAGAAGGCGATCGCGGGACCATGCGGCATCGTTCCGGGCGACGGCGTCTTGGTATGCCCTCAGTCGGTAGTAGTCCGGGACCCCGGCGCGATGTTGCAGGAGTTGCCGGAGCGTGTACGGCTTCCCCGGCATGACGGCATCCAGGTCGAGCCGACCCTGGTCGACCAGGCGGAGCGCGCCGATCGCGATCACGGTCTTGGTGAAGCTCCACCACGGAAACACAGCAGATGCCGCCCCGGCGGAGTTCACACTACCGTCGGATATGATCCAGGCCGAGTAGACCGAGCGGTTCTGCATACGGCAACAATCGAGGCCGGAACCCGGCAGGTCAACGGCTGCCCGCAGCCGAACGCGGTCCCCGCGCGGTCAGCCGCGCGGCACGACGGTGATCATGATCCCGGCGAAATGCAGGGCGCTGCCGGCCAGCACGAAGAGGTGCCAGACCATGTGGTTGAAGGGCAGCCGGTCCCAGACATAGAAGGCGATGCCGGCGGTGTAGGCGAGGCCGCCGGCCAGGATCCAGCCGACCGCGGCGCCGCCGAGCGACGACCAGACCGGGCCGATCGCGACCAGGATCAGCCAGCCCATGCCGAGATACAGCGGCACCGCCACGCGCCGGCTGTAGCGGCGCCAGGCCAGGCGCAGCACCACGCCGGCGACGGCCAGGGCCCAGATCACCGCGAACAGCGCCCAGCCCCAGGCGCCGCGCAGGCCGAGCAGCAGGAACGGCGTGTAGGTGCCGGCGATCAGCAGGTAGATCGAGGCGTGGTCGAGCAGGTTGCAGGCATGCTTGAAGCGGGGCGAGCGCGCCGCATGCAGCAGGGTGGAGGCGACATAGGTCAGCACCAAAGTCGCGCCATAGATCGCCAGGCTGACGATCTCGAGCGCGCCGCCATGCAGGCCGGCGAGGACCAGCAGCACCACCAGCCCGGCCACGGCGAGGGCGGCGCCGATGCCGTGGGTGACGGCGTTGGCGATCTCTTCGGCCAGGGTCTCGGTGTGCGTGGCGATCCCTTCGGTCATGGGATCAATCTAGCATCGGATCCGGCTGCCGCCAGGCGGCGCGATCCTCCATGAGACGCGTCGATCGTCACGGCGAGCCCCTGCCCCGCGGCAGGCTGTCGAATACGCCAAAACAAGTGTCATGATTTACAATAAAAGAATCTAATTTTGAACAATATTGAATAGACCACCAGCGACCGCTCATATTGATCTGTCAAATCCTCTTGTCAGATTTCGTTTCATTTGTAATGGTGAAATCCAGATCCGAATCTGAGGATCGGCATTTCGCCGCCAGATCCATAGACTTCGATGTTTCCGAGATCGAATAATCCAAGGGAGGCGAACTTGCATCCATGCCTGCGTCGATCGTGCAGCATGTCCTGCGTGAGTTCGCCCGCCTCCCGTTGAGATTTCGTCCGGGAAAGACCGGGATGTCGTCGCTTCCGTCCTGAGATCGGATCGACGACGCAAACCATGCCCTCGGAGACGTACCAAAAAACCAACCCAATCAAAAGGAGTCGGTCGTGAGAACATCTGCAACGACGAGATTATCGGAGCGCGTCCGGCAGACGACACTTCGGTATTCAAGACAGATCGCGCTGGCGCTAGCCCTCGCGATGTCCGGCGCGGGCCTGGCCCATTCGCAGGACCTGGCGACGCGGGCCAATCAAACGGCCTATGGCGGCCAGATCGGCGTCCCCCTCAAGCAGGGCGACTTCGTCTATCTGCCGGCCGGGTCCACCGTCACGGCCTGGGACTACCGGATTCCGGAGGCGCCCCGGCTGGCCGGCGACACGCGCCGGCAGCCGCTCGCCGGCGTCATCACCTCGATCGCGTCGCGGGGCCGATATCTTTACGCCGGCTGGCGGCGACAGAACGGCACATCCGGCCTGGCGATCTATTCCCTCCTCGATCCGGGGCGTCCGCGGCTGGTCGACGGCGGCACCCTGCGGAAGAACGCAGCGGCCGAAGACATCTCGGCGATCTCGATCGACGGGGATTTCCTCTATGCGTTCGACAACGAACGAGGCCTGGTCGTCCACTCCCTGGCCGATCCGCTCTATCCCAGAGCCATCCGGGTGGTCGAGGGCGGCCCCGCCGATGTGGTCGGCATCGCCGGCGGCCGCATCTTCACGTCCGGCCGGACGATGATCGGCGACACCCTGCTGCAGGTGTTCGACAACAGCCGGAAGAATTTTCCCAAGAAGGTGACCAGTCAGAATCTGGACGGGTTCGAGAATTTCCGCCTGCAGTTCGCCTGGCCGCTCGCGGTCGGGTTCGGGCTGAGCGTCAATCTGTACTACCTGCCGCCCTGGGGCGGTCCGCCGCTGCTGTGGGGCAGCGCGGCGCCGGGCGAAGCCCTGTTCAACGGCTTCGTCGCCGGCGACAAGGCCTATGGCTTCGGGGCCTCCGGCGTCAGCGTCTGGAGCCTGCGCCTGCCGGTCCGCCGGGTCGGCCGCGCCGACTTCGCCAATGCCTTCGCCGCTGAAACGACCACCGTGCAGGGCCAGTTCGGATGGGTGGCCACCACCACCGATCAGCTGGCTCTATTCGACACGGGCAAGACGGCATCCCCCCGCCTGGCCAGCGTCGTCGACACCCTTGGCGGCGCCGATGTCATGGACGCGGCCGTCATCGACCGCAGCCTGGTCCTGCTGCAGAACGTCTATGGGCTGAGCGCGGCCAACGACGATGATCTCACGCCGACGGGAAGGTTCGACGCCGACCTGCCGAAGGCCAAGCAGGCCCGTGCGTTCGAGGACATGTCGGTCGATGGCAGGCGGGCCTATCTGGCGGCCTGGGGCTATGGGCTGATCGTGGTCGATCTCAGCAATCCGTCGTCGCCGCGCGAGCTGGGGCGCCTGCCCGCCGAATTCTCCTCCGCGATCGCGGGGAAGGGCCGGCACGTCTATCTCGGCACGGCCACGAACGGGGGCTCGGTCACGTCCGTCGACGTGTCGAACCCGGCCCGTCCGGTGGTGCGGGATGCGGTTCCGGTGGACACCCGGGTCGAGCGGCTCAAGCTGGCTGGAAGGTTCCTCTTTGCGGCCACCGCGCCGGACGCCGCGGGAGGCCCTCCGGGGGGCTTGCGCATCTTCGATGTCGGCAATCCCTCACAGATCAGCGAGATCGGACGCTACAGCGACGATTGCGCGTTCGCGAGCGACCTGGCCCTCAGCGACGATGCCAGGACCGTCCATCTGCGATGCTCGAGCGGCCTGCACATCCTGGATGTGAGCCAGCCGAGCCGGCCGCTCCGCGTCGGGTTCTACGCGGCCAGCCAGGGTGACCGAGCGATCGCGCTCGGCTCCGGATCGGTGTTCGTCGCGACGGACGGGAATGTCGAGGAGGTCGATGTCCGCAATCCGCGCCAGCCGACCTTGCTGAATCGATATCAGCTTCCGGCCGAGGCTCGCCGGCTGCGGGTGATGCCGGGCCGTCGCCTGTTCGTGTTCACAGGGACGGGCGGCCTGCAGATCATCAAGCTGTAGCAGGCTGCGGAAAAGCGGGTCGCCGGGACTGCCCGGCGTGAGCGGCCCTGGGCGGGGAGCACCCAGGGCCGCCGATCGAGGTCAGGCGCGCCAGACCGGCTTGCGGATCTCTTCCTCGACATCGCTGTGGCTCAGGCCGACATCGGCCAGGACATGATCGTCGAGGCTGGACAGGTGGCGGCGCTGACGCTCGCGGTCCTGCCAGTCCAGAAGCCGGTCGACCAGGCGCAGGACCACGCCGCGGGCGGCGAGGTCGGTCCGAGTGGCGGTGAGCTGGATTCCAGTGGCGGACATGACGGTTCTCCTTGCTTACGAGGTCGGCTGGCCCCGCAGGGGAAGCATCCGCCTCGCCCTGATAGTTGTGCCTTCGTTCTCGTTTCGACAAACGAGGCTTTCTCGTGCTACGGCTTAGAAAATCTATCGCTCGACCGGGCCGATCCGATGGCGCGCCGCCTGCCTCCGCTCAATGCCCTCCGCGCCTTCGAGGCGGCCGCCCGGCACCTCAGCTTCGTCGATGCGGCCGACGAGCTCGCGGTCACCCCCGCCGCGGTGAGCCATCAGGTCAAGGCGCTGGAGGCGCATCTCGGCGTCGCCTTGTTCCAGCGGCTGCCGCGCGGGCTGGTGCTGACCGAGCAGGCCCGGATCCTGGCGCCACAGCTGACCCGCGGCTTCGACCGCCTGGCCGAGGCGGTGGCGCGGGTCCGGGTCGACGACGTCCAGACCGTGCTGTCGGTCACCGTTCTGCCCTCCTTCGCCGTGCGCTGGCTGCTGCCGCGCCTGGCCGGCTTCCGCCGGCTCAACCCCGGCCTCGAGATCGAGGTCCGGGCCCAGCATCAGGCGGTGGATTTCCGCGGCGAGCGGGTCGACATCGCCCTGCGCTACGGCCGCGGCGGCTGGCCCGGGCTGCATGTCGAGCGCTTCCTCAACGACGCGGTATTCCCGGTGTGCAGCCCGCAGCTGCTGGACGGGCCGCACCCGCTGCTGCGGCCCGAGGACCTGCGCCGCCACATCCTGATCCACGACGTGCTGACCGGGGATGACGAGCCCTGGGTCACCTGGCAGCACTGGCTGCTGCATTTCGGGCTCGACGACATCGACCACCGCCGCGGGCCGCGCTACAGCGACAGCCACATGATGCTGGAGGCCGCCGCCGCCGGCGAAGGGGTGGCGCTCGGCCGCAGCTCGATCATGGCCGACGACCTGGTCCGTGGCCGGCTGATCCGCCCGTTCCCGGACATCCAGGTGGCCGACTACGCCTACCATTTCCTGTGCCGGACCGACGCCATCGACCGGCCAGGAGTCCGCGCCTTCCGCGACTGGCTGGTCGCCACGGCGGCCGATGACCCGACCGCGCCCGACGCCGCGGCGCCTGCCCCGGCGCTCGGCGGTTGAGCACAGTCCCCACCGATAGGCCTTTTGTCCGATATTAATACTGATTTTCAACGCAAAATTTGCTTTGACCGTTTGGTCAGGATTTCGTTACGGTTCCATTCCAGGAGAGGCGGCGCCGAGGGCACGGGGAAGCCGGTCACGGCGCCATGCGAGGCTTGCGGTTCGTCGTCTCCCGGCTGGATGTCCGGGATCGAGCCCCTGGGAGAGATGATGACGACGGCATCCGACGCCGGTGCGGCCGGCCTGCTCCATATCCTCGACCCATGCCCCGGCCTCCGGCCCCTCGCGGCGCTGGCGCCCCATGCGCATGGCAGATATGTTCTGACTCTTGGTTCGACAGGGAGCGTCTTCCAACAATGAAAAACCTTCTCTCCGCCCTCGCCCTCACCACGGCGCTCGTGGCCGGGGCTGCCTTCGCCGCCGAGGTGAAGCCGGCAGTGGTCTTCGACATGGGCGGCAAGTTCGACCGCTCCTTCAACGAAGGCATCTACAACGGCTCGAAGAAGTGGTCCGACGAGACCGGCGTGAAGATCGCCGAGTTCGAGGTCACCAACGAGTCCCAGCGCGAGCAGGCGCTGCGGCGCATGGCCGAGAACGGCGCCAACGTCGTCATCGCCGTCGGCTTCGCCCAGGCCCCGGCGCTGGAGATCGTGGCCGAGGAATTCCCGGACGTGAAGTTCGCGATCATCGACGCGGTGGTCGAGAAGCCGAACGTCCAGTCGATCGTGTTCAAGGAGCAGGAAGGCTCCTTCCTGGTCGGCGTGCTGGCGGCGCTGGCCTCGAAGACCGGCACGGTCGGCTTCGTCGGCGGCATGGACATCCCGCTGATCCGCGCCTTCGGCTGCGGCTACGTCCAGGGCGTGCACTACGCCAATCCCAGCGGCAAGGTGCTGGAGAACATGACCGGCACCACCCCGGCCGCCTGGAACGACCCGACCAAGGGCGGCGAGCTGGCGCGCAGCCAGTTCGACCGCGGCGCCGACGTGGTCTATGCCGCGGCGGGCGCCACCGGCCTGGGCGTGCTGCAGGCAGCGGCCGACGCCAAGAAGCTGTCGATCGGCGTCGACAGCAACCAGAACCACCTGCATCCCGGCTCGGTCCTGACCTCGATGCTGAAGCGCGTCGACGTCGCCGCCTACGAGGTGTTCAAGACGGCGCAGGACGGCACCTTCAAGCCGGGAATCAAGGTCCTCGGCCTCAAGGAGGACGGCGTGGGCTGGGCTCAGGACGACAACAACGCCAAGCTGATCACGCCGGAGATGAAGACCAAGGTCGACGCCGCAGCCAAGGGCATCATCGACGGCTCGATCCCGGTGGTGGACTACCGCACCAACAATTCCTGCCCGATGTAACAGCGGCGTCCGATCCGCAATGGACAAGGATGGCGTGACCCGCGCCGCGACGGTTGGCGGCGCCCCTGCAGGGGCGCCGCCGGCGATCGAATTGCGCGGCATCAGCAAGAGCTTCGGCCCGGTCAAGGCCAACCAGGACGTGTCGCTGACGATCGCCCCCGGCACGATCCATGGCATCATCGGCGAGAACGGCGCCGGCAAGTCGACCCTGATGTCGATCCTGTACGGCTTCTACGAGGCCGACAGCGGCGAGATCCTGGTCAACGGCCGGCCGCAGCGCATCACCTCCTCCAGCGACGCGATCGCGGCCGGCATCGGCATGGTGCACCAGCACTTCATGCTGGTGGAGCCGTTCACCGTGCTGGAGAACGTGATCCTCGGCGCCGAGGGCGGCGCGCTGCTGGCCGGCGGCAAGGCCCGGGCGCGGGCGGAGCTGCAGCGGCTGGAGCGCGAATACACCCTGGAGGTGCCGGTCGACGCCGTGGTCGGCGACCTGCCGGTCGGGCTGCAGCAGCGGGTCGAGATCCTGAAGGCGCTGTATCGCGGCGCCGACACCCTGATCCTGGACGAGCCGACCGGCGTGCTGACGCCGCAGGAGGCCGACCATTTGTTCCGCATCCTCGCGGCGCTGCGGGCGCAGGGCAAGACGGTGATCCTGATCACCCACAAGCTGCGCGAGATCATGGCGATCACCGACGCGGTGACGGTGATGCGGCAGGGCCGCGTCGTCGCCAATGTCGCCACCAAGGAGACCAGCCGCGAGCAGCTGGCCGAGCTGATGGTCGGCCGCAAGGTGCTGCTGCGGGTCGACAAGACTCCGGCCCGGCCGGGCGAGACGCTGATGGAGGTGCGCGGCCTCGACGTCGTCGACGGCCAGGGCGTGCGCCGGGTCAAGGACGTGTCCTTCGCCCTCAGGGCCGGCGAGATCGTCGGCATCGCCGGCGTCTCCGGCAACGGCCAGTCGGAGCTACTGGCCGCCCTGGCCGGCATGGTCCGGCCGGCCAAGGGCGACATCGTGGTCGGCGGCACCGCGCTGTCGGCCCTGCCGCATGTCGACGCCAGGACCCTGCGCGGCCTCGGCGTCGGCCATGTGCCGGAGGATCGGCATCGCGAGGGGCTGGTCACCGCCTTCACCGCCGCGGAATGCTCGATCCTCGGCCATCACGACGACCCGGCCTATAACGGCGCAGTGATGACCGACGGCCGCAAGGTGCTGGCGCAGTGCGAGCGGCTGATGCGCGACTACGACGTCCGGCCGCCGAACCCGCATCTCAAGGCCGCCAACTTCTCCGGCGGCAACCAGCAGAAGATCATCGTCGGCCGCGAGGTCGAGCGCGACCCGAAGGTGCTGCTGGTCGGCCAGCCGACCCGCGGCGTCGACATCGGCGCGATCGAGGCGATCCACCGCCGCCTGGTGGCGCTGCGCGACAGCGGCAAGGCGATCCTGCTGGTGTCGGTCGAGCTCGACGAGATCCGCTCGCTGGCCGACCGCATCCTGGTGATGTTCGACGGCATGATCGTCGGCGAGGTCGCGGCCGACGGCGCCACCGAGCAGTCGCTGGGCCTGATGATGGCCGGCGTCCAGCAGGAGGCGGCGGAATGAGCGCCTTCGGCCGTCCGGCCGATGTGCCGCGCTGGGTGTCGATTGCCCTGATCCCGGCGGTCAACCTGGTCCTCGCCTTCGTCGCCGCCGGGCTGGTGGTGCTGCTGATCTACTGGGGCCAGTACGCCGACGGCACGCTGCCGGGGGCGGACTATCTGTACACCCCCGTTCGAGCCGCGGAACTGCTGGTGACGGGCGCCTTCGGCACCTTCCCCAACTGGAGCTACACGCTCTACTACACCACCAACTTCATCTTCGCCGGCCTGGCCGTGGCGGTGGCCTTCCATGCCGGGCTGTTCAACATCGGCGCCGAGGGCCAGGCCTATGTCGCCGGGCTCGGCGCCGGCCTGGTCTGCCTCTATCTCGACTTCCTGCCCTTCATCCTGGTGCTGCCGCTGGCGATCGTCGCCGCGGCGCTGTTCGGCGCCGCCTGGGCCTTCATCCCGGCCTATCTGCAGGCCAGGCGCGGCAGCCACATCGTCATCACCACCATCATGTTCAACTTCATCGCCTTCTCGCTGATGAACTACCTGATGGTGCATGTGCTGATCGCGCCGGGCCAGCAGTCGCCGGAGAGCCGGGCCTTCATCGCCAGCGCGACGCTGCCGACCATCACCGATGTGATGGGCTGGTTCGGGGTGAAGCTGCGGCGGCTGCCGCTGAACCTGTCCTTCCTGTGGGCGCTGGCCTGCTGCGTCTTCGTCTGGATCTTCGTCTGGAAGACCCGCTGGGGCTACGCGCTGCGAACCGTGGGGCTGAACCCCCGCGCGGCCGTCTATGGCGGCATCTCGGTCGCCGGCGTGATCATCCTGGCGATGTGCATCTCCGGCGCCCTGTCCGGCTTCATCGCCCTGAACGAGATCATGGGCGTCAACCGGCGCCTGCTGCTCAACTTCGTCGCCGGCGCCGGCTTCGTCGGCATCGCCGTGTCGCTGATGGGCCGCAACCATCCCTTCGGCATCATCTTCGCGGCGCTGCTGTTCGGCGCCCTGTACCAGGGCGGCACCGAGCTCAGCTTCGTCATGCCGGAGATCACCCGCGACATGGTGGTGGTGATCCAGGGTCTGGTGATCCTGTTCGCCGGCGCGCTGGAGAACCTGTTCCGGCCGAAGATCGAGGCGCTGTTCCGGCGCCGCGCGCCAGCGCTGCAGGCGGCAAAGGGGGCAAGCTCATGACCCTGCTCGACGTCATCGCCCTGCTCGACGCCATGGTGCGGACCTCAACGCCGCTGGTGCTCGCCGCGCTGGCCGGCCTGTTCGCCGAGCGCGCCGGGCTGGTCGATATCGGGCTCGAGGGCAAGATGCTGGCCGCCGCCTTCGCCTCCGCCGCCATGGCCGCCTATTCCGGCTCGGCCTGGGCCGGGCTCGGCATGGGCGTGGTGGTCTCGATCGTGCTCGCCCTGCTGCACGGCTACGCCTCGATCACCCATCGCGGCAACCAGGTGGTCTCCGGCCTCGCCATCAACATCCTGGCCTCGGGCCTGACGGTCACGCTCGGCATCGCCTGGTACCAGCGCGGCGGCCAGACCCCGTCGCTGGAGGGCGACGCCCGGTTCCAGCAGATCGTGCTGCCGCTGGCCGACACGCTGCGCGAGGTGCCGGTGATCGGGCCGATCTGGTCCGAGCTGGTCTCCGGCCATTCGGTGCTGGTCTACGCCGCCTTCCTGGCGGTGCCGCTGACGGCCTGGATCGTCTACCGCACCCGCTTCGGCCTGCGGCTGCGCGCGGTCGGCGAGAACCCGGCCGCGGTCGACACCGCCGGCATCTCGGTGACGGCGCTGCGCTACCAGGCGATGGTGCTGACCGGCGTGCTGTGCGGCCTGGCCGGCACCTATCTGTCGGTGGCGCAGAACGCCTCCTTCGGCCGCGACATGACCGCCGGCAAGGGCTACCTGGCCCTCGCCGCCTTGATCTTCGCCAAGTGGAAGCCCTGGCCGGTGATGTTCACCTGCCTGCTGTTCGGCATGCTGGAGGCGATCGAGGCACGGCTGCAGGGCACCCGCATCCCGGGCATCGGCGAGATCCCGGTCCAGTTCATCCAGGCGCTGCCCTATATCCTGACGGTGGTCCTGCTGGCCGGCTTCATCGGCCGGGCGACGGCACCGAAGGCCAGCGGCGTGCCCTACGTCAAGGAACGGTGAGCCCGCCCCGGATCGCAAAAGCGACACGATGCGGCGATACCACAGCAGGACGCCTGTCCTCGCCGGCCCCTTGCCGGATGCGGGCGATCAACCAGGACCGGGGCCGGCATGAGCTTGTCTTTGGCCAAGATCGAGGAGATCGCGCCCGACCAGGGCTCGCTCAACGCCGCCCGTGGGCTGGTGAAGGGCAAGCCCTGGGCGGTCGTCGCCGAGGACGGGACGGGGCTGATCTGGGGCGAGTGCCAGGGGTCGGGGGCTCAGCCCTACCGGGTCGCGGTCTCGGAGACCGATCTCGGCTACAAATGCACCTGCCCGAGCCGCAAATTCCCCTGCAAGCACAGCCTGGCCCTGATGTGGATGCGGGCCGAGGGCCGGCCCTTCACGACGCAGGAACGCCCGGACTGGGTGACGGACTGGCTGTCGCGCCGCCGCGGTCCCGGTACGCCGAAGCCGCACGAGGCGGAGGCCGATCGCGCCGCGCCCAGCATCGCGGCGGCGGAGGAGGGCGGGGCCGAGCCGCCGGAGCGGGACGAGAAGGCCGAGGCCCGGGCCGCCGCCCAGCGCGACCGCAACCGCGCCGAGCGGGAGGCGGCGGTCCTCGCCGGGCTCGACGAGCTCGACCTGTGGCTGGCGGACCAACTGGCCTCCGGCCTCGCCGGCTTTCCCGCGGTGGCGGCGGAGCGTTGCGGGCTGCTGGCGCGGCGCCTGGTCGACGCCAAGGCCGGCGGCCTCGCGGCGCGGGTGGAGCAGTTGGCCGCCACCCTGTTCGGCCTGCCGGATGCGGCCCGGGGCGATTTCCTGATCGAGGCCTTCGGCGAGTTGCACCTGATCGCCGAGGCCTATCGGCGCCAGGACGAATTGCCGGAGACGCTGCGGGCCGATGTCCGGCTGACCGTCGGCTGGCCCCTGGCCAAGGAGGCGCTGCTGGCCGATCCCGACGCCCTGCGGCTGCGCGGCGGCTGGATGGTGGTGGCAACGGTCAACACGGTCCAGCCCGACCGGCTGCGGCGGCTGGAGACCTGGCTGTCCCGGCTGGAGGCCGGCGACGGGCCACGCTTCGCCGTGCTGACCGATTTCGTCCCGGTCTCGGCCGGGGCGGTCGGCAGCCTGTATGCGCCGGGCGAACGGCTGGAGGCGGAGCTCGCCTTCTACCCGTCGGGCGCGCCGCTGCGCGCGATCATCGCCGAGCAGACTGGCGGCGCCGTGAAGGAAGGGCGCTGGCCGGCCCCGGCGGAGGATCTGGCCGGGGCAATCGACCGTTACGACGGGATGCTGGCCCGCCGGCCCTGGCTTGGTGACTGGCCGCTCGCGATCCGCGATGCCCGGGTCGCGCGGCTGGGCGGCGACCTGGTGCTGTCCGACCGCGCCGGCGCCGGGCTGCCGATCGCGGCGCGTGACGATGACGCGGTGCTGCCCCTGCTCGGGATGGACGGGCTGGATGTCTTCGGCCTGTGGGACGGGCGTCGCCTGGACCTGCGCTTCGCCGAGACGCCGGCCGGGCGCTGGACGGCGGCGTAGGAGGACCGATGCTCGACGACGCCGCGGCCGAAGCCCTGACCCGCAGCCTGATGCTGGGCACCGCCAGGCGGCCGCTGCCGCCGGGCGCCGGCCTCGGCGGCGCCGTGGCCGCGGATGATCCGAGGGCGGTGCTGAAGGCCGTGGCGCTGCTGGGCCAGCGCGGACGCTTCGCCCGCCCCCGCCTTGCGCAGGTGCCGGCCGCGGCGCCGATCCTGGCCGATCCGCGCGCCCGGCCGCCGGCCGCGGCGCGGCCGCTGTTCCTGTCGCTGCTGGCGGGCAAGTCGGGCCATGCGGCCGACCCCGTGGCGCTGGCGATCGCCGATGCGATGGCGCGCCGACGCCTCAAGCTGCACCCGTTCGACCTGCCGCGGCTGGAGGCCTTCGTCCGGGCGCACGCGCCGAAGCTCGGGGCCAGCGCCGTGACCTGGGCCGGCCGCCATGCCGGGACGGAAGAGACCGGCCGCGGCTTTTTCGATGCCGAGGCGGTCGACGAGACCAACTGGCAGCAGGCCGGGCCTGCCCAGAAATCTGCCTTCATCCGATCGCTGCGCGGCGCGGCGCCGGACCGCGCCCGCGACCTCGTCGCCGCCATCTACGCCGCGGAGCCCGCCGCCACCCGGGTGGCGCTGCTGCAAGGCTTGGCGGCGGGGCTGTCGGAGGCCGACCGCCCCTTCCTCGACGGCCTGTCCGGCGACCGGGCCCCGACGGTGCGGGAGGCGGCGGAGGCGCTGCTGGCCCGGCTGCCGGGATCGGCCCGGTCGCAGCAGCGGCTGCAGGAGGCGATCGGCCGGCTCAAGCTGGGCCATACTGGGCTGCTGAAGCGCCGCGCCACGCTGCGGCTGGAGTTCCCGGCGACGGTCAAGGAATGGCAGCGCGAAAGCTGGGCGGTCGCGACCATCGCCGCGGCCGGCCTGGACGATCTCGCCGGCGGGCTGAGGCTCACCGTCGACGCCATGGCAGCGGCGGCGGAGGGCGACGAGATCCTGGCCGTCGCCCTGGCGGTGCGCGCCGCGCGCGAGGAGCGCTTCGACCTGCTGTCCCGGCTGGCCCGCGGGGGCGCTGCCCAGGCCTGGATCGCGTCGGTGCAGGCCAGCGACCTGGCGGAGGCCGACGCCGGGTTCGTCGCGCGTTGGAGCGCCGCCGCCCTGCATCCGGAGCTGTGGCCCGACCTGCCGGCCGGCGGCCTCGCCCGGCTGCACGAGGCGATCCGGGCGCCGCTGCCGGAACCGGCGGTCCGCGCCATCCTCGCCTCCGCCGCCTGGCGGTCGCTGGCCGCGGCCGCGCAGCGGCAGGAAGCGCCGCTGGCCGAGCAGGCCTTCACCGTCCTGGCCGCGCTGACCCCGGCCCCGCTGCGCCGCGCGCTGCAGGCCGAGCTGGCGCCGCTGCCGCCGACCCTGACCGCCCGCGCGCTGACCGCGATCGCGCTTCTGGACCACCTCGATGCCGCCTGATCCGGCCCGGAGACACCGCCGATGACCGACACGATCCGCCGTTCGGCCGAAGATATCTTCGCCGAGGAGCTCGCCGCGCTGGCCCGGGGCGACAGCCATGAGCGCCCCGAGAACTGGAAGCTGTCGCCGCGCGCCGTGGTGACCTATCTGATGGGCGGCCAGGCGGCGGACGGGACGCCCATCTCGCCCAAATATGTCGGCAACCGGCGGCTGATCGAGACCGCCGTCGCCACCCTGGCCACCGACCGGGCGCTGCTGCTGCTGGGCGTGCCCGGCACGGCCAAGTCCTGGGTGTCGGAGCATCTGTCGGCGGCGGTGTCCGGGTCGTCGCGCCGGCTGATCCAATGCACCGCGGGCACCGACGAGAACCAGATCCGCTACGGCTGGAACTACGCCCAGCTGCTGGCCAAGGGACCGTCGCGCGAGGCGCTGGTGCCGACGCCGCTGATGCGGGCGATGGAGGACGGCACCATCGTCCGGCTGGAGGAGCTGACCCGCATGGGCTCCGACGTGCAGGACACGCTGATCACGGTGCTGTCGGAGAAGACGCTGCCGATCCCGGAGCTGAACACGGCGGTCGACGCCCGGCGCGGCTTCAACATCATCGCCACCGCCAACAACCGCGACAAGGGCGTCAACGAGCTGTCCTCCGCGCTGAAGCGCCGGTTCAACGTGGTGGTGCTGCCGCCGCCGGCCACGCTGGAGGAGGAGACGGAGATCGTGGTGCGGCGGGTGCGGGAGATCGGCTCCAGCCTGTCGCTGCCGCCGATCGCGCCGGCGGAGCAGGAGATCGCTCGCATCGTCACCCTGTTCCGCGAGCTGCGCGACGGCCGCACACTGAACGGCAAGCTGCAGCTGAAGACGGTCAGCGGATCCCTGTCCACGGCCGAGGCGATCTCGGTCGGCGTCGCGGCCTGGGCCGAGGCCGGGCATTTCGGCGACGGCCGGATCGGCGCGTCCAGCCTGGCCGCCAACCTGGTCGGCGCCGTGGTCAAGGACCCGGTCCAAGACACGGTCGCGCTGCAGGAATACCTGGAGACCGTGGTGCGGACGCGTGACGGCTGGTCCGACCTGTACGGGGCGATCCGCGAGGTGCTGTAAGGCATGGATCCGCGCGTCCACCTGTTCGGCATCCGCCACCACGGTCCGGGATCGGCGGCCAGCCTGGTCGCGGCGCTGGACGCGCTGCAGCCGGCGACGGTGCTGATCGAGGGGCCGCCGGAGGCCGACCCGCTGATCCCCTACGCCGCCAGCCCCGGCATGAAGGCGCCGCTGGCACTGCTGGCCTATGCGGCGGACGAGCCCGGCCGCTCCGTCTTCTTCCCCCTGGCCGACTTCTCGCCGGAATGGCAGGCGATGCGCTGGGCGGTCCGCAACGGCCGGCCGGTCAGCTTCATCGACTGGCCCGCGGCGGCGTCGCTGGCGGACCGTTCGAAGAGCCCGGCAGAGCCCCCGGAGCCGGATGCAGCACCGGCGGGCGAGGACGCCGAGGAAGCGGAGGAGCCGCCGCCGGCGAGGCCGGCGGGAGATCCGCTCGACCGGCTGGCCGAGATCTCGGGCCATGCCGATGGCGAGGCGTTCTGGAACGCGCTGGTCGAGAGCCGCGGCGCTGCGATCGAAGTGTTCGCCGCCATCGAGGCGGCGATGACCGCCCTGCGCGCCGAGGTCGAAGCCACGGCCCCCGCCGAGGCGCGGGAGGTGGCGCGCGAGGCGCATATGCGGCTGAAGATCCGCCAGGCGCTGAAGGATGGCGATGGCGCCATCGCCGTCGTGGTCGGGGCCTGGCATGTCCCGGTGCTGCGGCGCAAGACGGCGGCGGCGGAGGATCGCGCCATCCTCAAGGACCTGCCGAAGGCGAAGGTCGAGGTCACCTGGGTGCCCTGGACCGACACGCGCCTGGCCACGGCGTCGGGCTACGGCGCCGGCGTCCCCTCGCCCGGTTGGTACGCCCATCTCTGGAGTCTCTATGACGGCGCGCGGGAGGCGGTCGCCCCCGATGCCTTCGCCGCCACCTGGCAAGCCAAGGTCGCAGGCCTGCTGCGGGGCGAGGGCTATCCGGCCGCCACCGCCTCGGTGATCGAGGCGGCGCGGCTGGCGGTCGGGCTGGCGGCGATCCGCGGCCAGCCGGTGCCGGGCCTGGCCGAGATGCGCGACGCGACGCTGGCGGCCCTGTGCCATGGCGACGAGGCGCCGTTCCGGGTGATCGAGAGCCGGCTGGTGGTCGGCCAGTCGGTCGGCGAGGTCGACGACAGCGTGCCGCAGATGCCGCTGGCGCAGGACCTGGCCCGCTGGCAGCGCCGGCTGCGCCTGAAGCCGGAGGCGCTGGAGCAGGAGGCGGCGCTGGACCTGCGCAGCGACGCCGGCCTGGCCAAGTCGACCCTGTTGCACCGGCTGGACCTGATGGGCGTGCCCTGGGGCCGGATCGTCGATGCCGCGGCCGGGCGCGGCACCTTCCGCGAGATCTGGCGCCTGGCCTGGGCGCCGGAGCTGTCGGTGCGGCTGGCCGAGGCGCTGGTCCATGGCATCACCATCGAGCAGGCGGCCGCCGGATCGGCCCTGGCCCGGGCCGAGGCATCGACCGGAATCCACGACCTGGCCGGGCTGGTGCGGCGCTGCCTGCTGGCGGACCTGCCCGACGCCGCCGAGCGCTGCATCGCCCGGCTGCAGGCCGCGGCGGTCAACGCCGTCGACGTCGCCGGGCTGATGCTGGCGGTGCCGCCGCTGGTCTCGATCCTGCGCTACGGCACCGCGCGCAAGATCCCGGTCGAAGCGCTGTCGTCCCTGGCCAAGGCGATGACGGCGGAAATCCATGCCGGCCTGGCCGTCGCCTGCGCCAATCTCGACGACGCCTCGGCCGGGCGGATGCGCGAGGCCATGACCGCCTTCGACGCGGCGCAGGGCCTGCTGGCCGACGAGCATCTCGACGCCGAATGGCTGCGGCGGCTGCGGTCCGTCGCCGACGACACCGCCACCGTGCCGCTGCTGGCCGGGCTGGCGCTGCGACGCCTGTATGACCGGTCGGCCCTGCGCGAGGACGAGGTCGCCGCCGCCTTCTCGCGCGCCCTGTCGCCGGCGGTGCCGCCGAAGGCGGTGGGCACCTGGCTCGAGGGCTTCCTCGGCGGCAATGCCGAGGTGATCCTGCAGGATCCGGCGCTGTTCGGCCTGGTCGATGGCTGGCTGGAGGCGCAGGACGACGCGACCTTCACCGAGAGCCTGCCGATGCTGCGCCGGTCCTTCGGCACCTTCGGCGCGGCCGAGCGCCGCCGCCTTCTGGCCGAGGTCGGCAAGGGCCGCCGCCGGCAGGCCGCGACGCCGGCAGTCGGCACCACGGCGGCGGACAGCCCGGCCTTCCGCGAAGCCCTGCCGCTGCTTCTGACCATCCTGGGGATGACACGCCGTGACTGACGGAGCCGGACGCGACGATCGCGAGGGCAAGGAGGCCGAACGGCGACGGCGCTGGCGCCTGGCGCTGGGCGGCGACGACGAGGACGGCCTGTCGGAGCGCGACCTGCGGATGGATCGGGCGCTGAATGCCCTCTACGGCACCGCGCCGGGCGGCGGATCCGGCCGGGCGGGCGGCAGCGGCCGGCGCGGCGGGCTGGGCGCCTCGGCCCCGCGGGTCGCCCGCTGGCTGGGCGACATCCGGGAGTTCTTCCCGACGCCGGTGGTCCAGGTGATCCAGCGCGACGCCTTCGACCGGCTGAACCTGAAGGCGATGCTGCTGGAGCCCGAATTCCTGGCGACGCTGGAGGCCGACGTCCATCTGGTGGCCGACCTGATCAGCCTGCGCGCGGCCATGCCGGAGAAGGCGAAGGACACGGCGCGGCAGGTGGTGCGCAAGGTGGTGGACGAGCTGATGGCCAAGCTGGCCCACGCCACCACCGAGACCATCCGCGGCGCGGTCCGCCGCGGCCGACGCACCCACCGCCCGCGCTTCGCCGACATCGACTGGCCGCGCACCATCCAGGCCAATCTCCGCCACTGGCAGGCGGAGCATCGGACGATCGTGCCCGAACGCCTGGTCGGTTTCGCCAACCAGGCCCGGAACAAGGCCGACCTCGACCAGGTGATCCTGTGCGTCGACCAGTCCGGATCGATGGCGACCTCGGTGGTCTACGCCTCGATCTTCGGGGCGGTGATGGCGTCGCTGCCGGTGATCGAGACCCGGCTGGTGTGCTTCGACACCGCCGTCGTCGACCTGTCGGAAGACCTGGCCGACCCGGTCGAGGTGCTGTTCGGGGTGCAGCTGGGCGGCGGCACCGACATCAACGCGGCGCTGGCCTATTGCCAGGGCCTGGTGACCCGGCCGGCGAAGACGCATCTGGTGCTGATCACCGACCTGTTCGAGGGCGGCAACGCGCCGGAGATGCTGCAGCGGGCCGCGGCGCTGGTCGCCGCCGGCATCAACCTGGTCGTGCTGCTGGCCTTGTCGGATGACGGCCGGCCGTCCTATGACACCAGCCATGCCCAGGCCCTGGCCGCGCTGGGGTGCCCGGTCTTCGCCTGCACCCCGGACCAGTTCCCCGACCTGATGGCCGCCGCCCTGAAGCGCGACGACCTGGCGGACTGGGCCGCCGGCCGGGACATCAGCCTGGTGCGGGCCGGGCATGCGGATGCGCCGTGACCGCGGCGGTATCGAGAAGGAGATCCAGGTGATGGCCGATGCCGGCTTCGACGCGCTGTTCCAGGCCGCCAGCGCCGCCCGGGCGCATGCCCATGTGCCCTATTCGCACTTCCCGGTCGGCGCCGCGATCCGCACGCCGGACGGCCGCATCCATGCCGGCTGCAATGTCGAGAACGCCGCCTATCCGCAGAGCCAATGCGCCGAGGCGACGGCGATCGGCATCATGGTCGCGGCCGGCGGCACGGCGATCGAGGAGATCGTGGTGATCGGCGGCGAGGCCGGCGACACGCTGCTGTGCACGCCCTGCGGCGGCTGTCGCCAGCGCATCCGGGAATTCGCCCGCGGCGACACCAAGATCCATGTCTGCGGCCCGGAGGGGCTGCGCCTGACCACGACGCTGGATGCGCTGCTGCCGCATTCCTTCGGGCCGGAGAACCTGCAGGACTGAGGCCTCAGAACGGCGCTGGCGTCCGTCCGCTTCCCGTCCTAGTAAGAACCAACCGTGTCCAAGCGGATTCGCCCGAGGGTCGCCATGTCCGAGTTCGTCGCCGCGCCGGCCGAGCGCCGCTGAGATGGCGCTGCTGCCGCAGGAGATCATCCGCCGCAAGCGCGACGGGGCCGTGCTCGACGACGCCGAGATCGAGGCGATGGTGCGCGGCGCGGTCGATTCCAGCGTCACCGACGCCCAGATCTCCGCCTTCGCCATGGCGGTGTTCTTTCGCGGCATGACCATGCCGGAGCGGGTGGCCTTCACCCGCGCCATGGCCCGGTCCGGCCGGGTGCTGGACTGGTCGGCCGCCAACCTGCCCGGCCCGGTGCTGGACAAGCATTCGACCGGCGGCATCGGCGACAAGACCAGCCTGATCCTAGCCCCGATCGTCGCCGCCTGCGGCGGCTTCGTGCCGATGATCTCCGGCCGCGGCCTGGGCCACACCGGCGGCACGCTGGACAAGATGGATTCGATCCCGGGCTATGTCAGCCAGCCGGAAACGGAATTGCTGGACCGAGTGGTGCGCTCGGCCGGCTGCGCCGTGGTCGGCGCCACCCGCGACATCGCCCCGGCCGACCGCCGCATCTACGCCATCCGCGACACCACCGGCACGGTCGAATCGATCGACCTGATCACCGCCTCGATCCTGTCGAAGAAGATGGCCGCCGGCCTGGGCGGGCTGGTGATGGACGTCAAGTTCGGCACCGGCGCCTTCATGAGCGACATCGGCGACGCCCGCGCCCTGGCCCGGTCGATCGTCGACGTGGCGAACGGTGGGGGACTGCCGACGGTCGCCCTGCTGACCGACATGAACCAGCCGCTGGGCCGCACCGCCGGCAACGCGGTGGAGGTGCGCGAGGCGATCGACCTGCTGACCGGCGGCCCGAAGGACGCAAGGCTGTGGGAGGTGACGGCCCGGCTGACCGCCGAGCTGCTGGTGATCGGCGGCCAGGCCGCCGA
>NZ_JBQJIK010000086.1:0-33798 GCF_052078665.1 Inquilinus sp. CA228
CAGGCCCTCGGCCTCGCCTCCGTCGCCGACCCGCTCACCGCTTAATCCCCCGAACCGCCGGATACGGACCCGTATGTCCGGTGGTGTGGGAGGGGGGAGCCGCGAGGCTTCCCCCTATCCCGATAAGCGCCCTCTTTGGTGCGCGTGGTCAATTGCGGGCGTCGGCCACGTCCTGGGCCGTCACCGGATCGGTGTAGGCATTGCCGAGATTGGTGCGCAGGTAGTTCACCACCGCGGCCACCTGGTCGTCGGTCATCATCTTGCCGATCGGCGGCATGCCCTTCAGGCCGTGGACGACGACATAGACCGGATAGGCCCCGGCTTCGAGATTCGGATTCTTCGCCAGGGCCGGGTAGTGGCCGGCGCCGGCCGCGCCCTGCCCCGCCGGCATGTGGCAGGCCTGGCAGACATTGGCGAACAGGGCGGCGCCATCGGCCTCGGCGAAGGTCGAGGCCGGGCTCAGCATCGGAGCGTCCTGGGCGACCGCGGCCACGGGCAGCAGCAGGAGGATCGCGGCCAGCCGGGCCGCCGAACGGACGATCATGGCGGAGTTCCTGTGGGATGGGCGGAGAGCGGTCATGCGGCGATCACCCGATGGTGCAGCCGCTCGATCGCGTTCAGCGCCGAGAGGATCGCCCCCTCCTGCCAGGCCGGGATGTAGGAGGCGTGCTCGCCGGCCAGCACGATGCGGCCGTCGATCTGGCACAGGTTGTCGTAGTGCTGGGCCCGCGCCTCGTCGGTCCAGTCGCCGGCGCAGCCCAGGGTGAAGGGCACCCGGTGCCAGGCCACGGAGATGCCGGTCTCGAACTCCGCCGCGTATTGCGGGTGGATCTGCTGGCCGTACTGGACCGCGCGGCGCACCCGCTCGGCCGGGTCCATGGCGGTGAACTCGTAGGAGTTCGGGCCGTTCCAGCTGTAGGCGCCGAGCAGCACGCCCTTGCCGCCGAGATTGTAGCCGGTACTGGGATAGGAGATCTGGCGGATCGGCAGGTCGGTGTAGCTGATGCCGCCGTAGATCGCCTCGTCCTCCTCCCAGAAGCGACGCTTGAACTGCAGCCCGACCTTGACCGAGGAGGCATAGGGTACGGCCTCGATCGCCGCCTGCATCTTGGCGCCGACATCGATCGGGATCTGGCTGAGGACGGTCAGCGGGATGGTGCAGACGCACCAATCGGCCTTGGCCTGCAGCGGGCTGCCGGGGCTCGTGGTGTCCTCATAGGTCACGGTCACCCCGCCCTCGCCCTGCTGGATCCGGGTAACCTTCGCATTGTAGCGGATCAGGCCGCCGAGCTGCGCGGCGAAGGCCTTGCCGATCATGTCCATGCCGCCGACCGGCTGGAACATGGTGGTCTGGAACTCGTAGAGGGCGAAGCTCTGCAGGCTGCGCCACAGCCGCGAGCCGAGGATGTCGGACAGGCCGATCGGCTCGCCCGGCACCGGCTCGGCCCCCAGCCCGCCGCCAGCATCCTTGGCGTAGCCGCGGAAGTCGGCCGAGATCTCGCCGGCCTTGTAGCCGTAGTCCTTGTCCAGGGCGCCCCAGGCCTTCAGCGCCTGCAGCAGGATCTCGCGATCCTCCTTCGACACCGCCTCGTCCAGCTTGCCCTGCTGCGTCGCCTTGGCCAGCAGCTCGGAGACATGGCCCTGGAAGTCGGTCTTGATCTCGCGGATGCGCTGCGGCTTGCCGCCGAAGCCCTTGGTGTTGTGCAGCAGCGCGTTGTGGTTGAGCTGCTGGAACGGCTCCAGCGCCACTCCCAGGCGCCGGCAATAGGCCAGCACGCCGTGATGATGGTACGGGATGCGCCAGGGGCCGGGGTTGAGGTACAGCCCCTGGTCGAAGCCGCAGGTCTGGGTGGCGCCGCCCAGCTCGGTGTAGCGGTCGCCGCCGCGCAGCGTCCAGTTGCGCCCGCCCGGCCGGTCGTTGAACTCCAGCACCTGGACCGAATAGCCGGCCTGGCGCAGTTCCAGCGCCGCGGTCATGCCGGCCAGGCCGGCGCCGAGCACCAGCACCGTGGCGCCCTTCGGGTCGCCGCCCAGATCGACCGGCCCCTTGTAGCCGGACTCCGCCGCCAGGCCGAGGCTGGTCATCGCCTGGTACATGGCGGCGCTGCCCGCCGTCATCCCGATCAGCGACAGCAGGCCGCGGCGGCTGACGCCGTCCCCCTGTTCCTCTTGCATCGATCATGCCCCTTCGACAGTCGCGGCGGAGCGATCCGGCCGCGGATGACGACAGCAGCAAGAACGATGCCAGAGCAGCAAGAACGATGCCAGAATGGGAAAGCCTCGTCTCCGGCGCCGTGAGGGCCCCGATCAGGCCCCATCCGGTGCCGAAGCAAAAGGCACCGGATCAGGCAAATATTAGGCAGTTGTCAATACAAGGATTCGGCTTGAATTTTCGCCAAATCAGCCATGGATTCAAGCATTCACCAGGTCGACCATGAACTCGGCCGGCTGGCGCAGCGTCTGGTAGACGACGCAGTAGCGCTCGGTCAGCTTCTGCAGGGTGGCGCGCTGCTCCTCGGTCAGGTCGCCCTCCACGGCGAAGCGCAGGCGAATGGCGCGGAAGCCGACCGGGGCGTCCTTGGCCACGCCCAGCGTGCCGCGGAAGTCGAGATCGCCCTCGGCCGAGACGGTGCCGCCGGTGATCGGCAGGGCCAGCGCCGTCGCCACCGCCTTCAGCGTCACCCCGGCGCAGGCCACCAGCGCCTCCAGCAGCATGTCGCCGGAGCACAGCGACAGGCCGTCGCCGCCGGTCGCCGGGTGCAGCCCGGCCTCGGCCAAAGCGCGGCCGGTCTCGACCTTGCAGGTCACCCCCTCCTCGCCCAGCCGTCCGTTGGCGCGCAGAGTGATCAGGGCCGCATCCGGCGCCTCGCGATACTTGTCCTTCAGCGGCGCCTGCAAGGCGCGCAGCGTCTCGGCATCCATCGTCGTCTCTCAGATCGTGACGGGCACGGCCGAAGCCCGGGCCCCTGCGGCGCCCGCATCGCGGCCGGCCGCAGCATCCCGCGGCGGCGCCAGGGAGGATAGCACGGCCTCGCGCAGCCGCAGCAGCTCCGGTGCCCCTTCCCGCTCAGACCGGGCCAGCGGCACGGCGATGTCGGCGGCGATCCGGCCCGGCCGGCCGGCCAGCACCACCACGCGGGCGGCCAGGGCCAGCGCCTCGTCGATGTCGTGCGTCACCAGCATCAGGGTGGGCTCGAGCCAGTCCCGGATCTCCAGCAGGTGGCGGTGCAGGTCGCGCCGGGTGAAGGTGTCGAGCGCGCTGAAAGGCTCGTCCAGCAACAGCACCTTGGGCCGGGCTACCAAAGCGCGCGCAATGGCGACGCGCTGGGCCATGCCGCCGGAGAGCTGTCGCGGCCAGGCGTCGGCAAAGCCCGCGAGCCCGACCCGGGCGATCGCCTCCGCCGCCAGCCGCGCCGCCTCGGCCCGGGGCAGCCGGCCGAGGCCGAAGCGGATATTGGCCTCGACCGTCAGCCAGGGCATCAGCCGCGGCTCCTGGAACACCACGCCGACATCCTCACCCGGCCCGTCCACCGGATGGCCGGCGACCGAGAGCGTGCCGGCCGTCGCCCGCTCCAGCCCGGCGATCAGGCGCAGCAGCGTGCTCTTGCCGCAGCCGCTGGCGCCGACCACGGCGACGATGGCGCCGGACTCGACCGCGAGGTCGATGCCGGCCAGGGCATCCAGCCCGTTCGGGTAGCGCTTGGCGACGCCGGTGAGGGAGAGCATGGTCACGCCCCCTCCGGCCTGAAGCCGTCCTGCCAGCGGACCAGCCGCGCGCCGAGCGTGGCCAGCGCCATGTCGCTGAGCTTGCCGAGCACGGCGAACAGCAGGATCGCGGCCAGGATGGTGGCCGGGCGGCCGGTCATCTGCCCGTCGACCAGCAGGTAGCCGAGGCCCTTGCTGGCGCCCATGAACTCGGCCGCCACCACGAACATCCAGCCGAGGCCGAGCCCGCCGCGCAGGCCGGTGATGTAGGTCGGCAGCGCCGCCGGCAGCAGGATCCGGCGCACCAGGTCCCAGGTGCCGAAGCGGTAGATCCGCCCGACCTCGACCAGCTTGCGGTCGACCGAGGCGATGGCGCCGGCCAGGGTCAGGTAGACCGGGAAGAACACGCCGACCGCGATCAGCAGCACCTTCGGCGTCTCGAAGATGCCGAACCACAGGATGAACAGCGGGACCCAGGCGATCGACGGGATGCTGCGGAGCGCCTGGATGCTGGGGTCCAGCAGGCGGCGGGCCAGCGGCCACACGCCGGTGGCGGCGCCCAGCGCCGTGCCAGCGGCGGCACCGAGCAGGAAGCCCCACCACACCCGCCACAGCGTCGCCAGCACATGGTCGAGCAGCACGCCGCGCGCCGCCAGGTCGCCCAGCGTCCGGAGGATCTGCGAGGGCGGCGGCAGCAGGCGGGTCGAGACCAGGCCGAGGGTGGCCAGCACCTCCCAGCCCAGGGCGAGCCCGACCGGCAGGATCAGCCCGACCGCGACGGTGCCGAGCGCGCCGGCGGCGCGCGGCTCGCGGATGGTGGTTCCGACGGCGGCGGGGTCGAGGCTGGTCATGGCTGCGCCAGCGCGGTCTTGAAGCGGGCGTCGAGCAGCGCGTCGACTGCGGCCGCGACATCGACCGAGGACTCGATCACCCCCGCCTTCTGCAGCGCCAGCCCGGCGTTCAGGATGGTGTCGCGCTTCGGCGCGTCGATCGCCGGGCCGGACAGGTCGGTGCGCTCCAGCTGCCTGGCCGCAACCGCGTCGCTGAGGCCGGCGGCCTGGACCAGGGCGGCGCGCAGCTCGTCCGGATGGGCCAGGGCGTAGGTCCGCGCCTGCTCATAGGCGCGGATCACCGTCTCGACGATCTCCGGGTGGTCGGCGGCGAACTGCTCGTTCACGTTCAGCACGCCATAGGTGTTCAACTCGGGCTTGCGGTAGAACAGCCGCGCCCCCTGCTCCAGCTCCGCCTGCGCCATCATCGGGTCCAGCCCGGCCCAGGCGTCGACCTGGTGGCCGATCAGGGCGTTGCGGCCGTCGGCGTGCTGCAGCAGCACCACCTCGATGTCCTGCTCCGTCAGGCCGTGATCGGCCAGGGCGCGCAGCAGGAAGATGTAGGGGTCGGTGCCGCGGGTGACGGCGACCCGCTTGCCCTTCAACTCCTCGACCGACTGGATCGGGCTGTCGCCATTGGTCACCAGCGCCGTCCATTCCGGCCGGGAATAGGAATAGACGGCCTTGATCGGGCTGCCGTTGATCCGCGCCAGCAGGGCCGCGGCGCCGGCGGTGGAGCCGAACTGGACGCTGTCGGAGTTCAGGAACTCGATCGCCTTGTTGCTGCCGGCGCTCTGCACCCAGGTCACCGACACGCCCTGCGGCTTCAGCGCCTCCTCCAGCCAGCCCTTGTCCTTCAGCACCAGGCTGACCGGGTTGTAATAGGCCCAGTCGAGGGTGATGCCGGACACCGGATCGGCGGCCCGGCCGAGCGTCGGCGCCAAGGCGGCAACGACGATCGAGCCGGCCAGCAGCAGGCGGCGCGACAGGGTGATCATGGTCGGTCCTTTCGGCTGGCAGGATTCACGGCCCCGGCCCGTTGATTGACGAATAGCATACAGTATTTTGGAAATAGTTTGCATAAAATACAATTATTTAATGGTATTTCATATTCATAACAGGCCCTCGACAGACAGGATTGTCTTCGGCATAATGAACAAATTGGGAACAAATTGACCGAAATGCCATGGACGACCATGTCGTCACCGCCCTGTGGCGTGCTTTCGATGCGCGCGACTGGTCCCGCGCCCTCGGTTTGCTGGCCGATGATTTCGTGGCGGACTGGCCGCAGACCTGTGAGCGCGTCCGTGGTGCCGACGCTTTCATCGCCCTCAACGCCAACTATCCTGGCCGCTGGCGCTGCCATCTGCAGGAGTTGATCCAGGCGGGCGAGCGGGCGGTCTCCCGCGTGCTGCTGACCGACGGCAACGATATCGTGCACGCCGTCTCGCTGTACCGCCTGCGCGACGGCCAGATCACCGAGGCGGTGGAGGTGTTCGCCGATTCCGGCGAGCCGCCCTATGACCGCAGCCGCTGGACCGAGCGCTACGAGCTGAAGCTGCCGACCGGCTGAGGCTGGAGATAGAGGCGGGTGCTCAGCAGGCCACCGTCAGCTCGACATATTCCGCCCGCATCGGGTTGTCGCCCGGAATGACCTTGGTCACCTTGCAGGCCGACACCTGCTCGATCGCCTTGCGCTCAGCGGCACGGACCTTGGCCGGGGACGGGCCGATCAGGCTCGGCCCCACCAGCCAGGCGCCCCAGCTGGTTTCCGTCAGCCGGGTGACGCCGATGTCGAGGCCGTTCACCGTCACCGTCCGTGACAGCGCGCCAGGCGACTCGCCCGGGTTCTGCGTGCAGCCGAGGAGCGCCAGCGCGATCAGCGCCGGAAGACCGTATCTCACCTGAACCCCCAAAGGTGCTTTTTCCTTTGCGGCAGACGATATCAGGTTGTCCCTGAAGGATTCCAGCCGCCTCGCGCAAGAATTCGCTCGGCCAACACATGATACAACCCATGCCGCAGCACCAACCGCGATCCCGCCCAGGCCAGGCCGACGGCCGGGATTAGGATGGCGAGGCCGCGGGATTCGCCCGTCATCTCCGCCAGCAGCACCAGGGCGGTGACCGGCGAATGGGTGACGCCGGTCAGGTAGGCGGCCATGCCGACCAGCATCAGCGACGGCACCAGGTCGGGGTCGACCAGCGGCGCGAAGATGACGCCGAAACCGGCGCCGACCGAGAGCGAGGGCGCGAACAGGCCGCCCGGGATGCCGGCCGAGGAGGCCAGGGCGGTGGCGGCGAACTTGGCCGGGAAGAACCACCAGGCGAGGCTGTGCCCGCCTTCCAGGGCCAGCCGCGTCGGCTCGTAGCCGGTGCCGAAGGTGACGCCGCCGGCGGCCAGGCCGATCAGCCCGGCGAGGAGGCCGCAGCTGGCGGCCGCGGCCAGCACCGACCAGCGGCCGAACCGGCGGAACAGTCGCGGCAGCAGCCGGGTCAGCGCCAGGACGCAGCGGCCGAACAGGCCGCCGAGGATGCCGGCCAGCGCCGCGACCAGCAGGAAGACCGGGATCGCCCCCGGCGTGAAATCCAGCGCATGGCGGCCGAAATAGGTGTAGTCGCCGAGCACGGCGATGGCGACGGCGGAGGACAGGAAGATCGCGGCCAGCACCGCCATGCGGTTGCGGATGTCGAAGCCGCCGACCAGCTCCTCCAGCGCGAAGACGATGCCGGCCAGCGGCGTGTTGAAGGCACCGGCCAGCCCGGCCGCGCCGCCGGCGGTGATCACCCGCCGCAGCCGCGCCGGGTTGGCGTGCGGCGTGAACCAGGCCAGGATCACGGCGCCGACCTGCACGGTCGGCCCCTCGCGCCCGATCGAGCCGCCGCAGGCGAGGCCGACCAGGCAGAGCAGGATCTTGCCGATGCCGGTGCGGGCGTTGAGCTGGCTCGGCATCAGCTCCAGCGGCCGGCGCATCGCCGCGATGCACTGCGGGATGCCGCTGCCGGGCGCCGCCGGGAACCACCGCTGGGCCGCCAGGGCCGAGGCGCCGAAGCCGACGGCGCCCAGGATCGGCGCCAGCCACAGCCGGCCATCGGTCAGCCAGAAGAACAGGCTCTGCGCCTCGTCCGCGGCCTTGGCAAAGGCGACGGCCATGCAGCCGACCAGGATGCCGCCGACGGCGAAACGCATCATCCGCCGCAAGCGCGGCGGCGACAGAAGACGGCGGAGGGTTCGGGGAGTCAGGTCCGGCGCGTCGCCGGCCGGATGCGCCATGGCGACGGCCGAGCCGCGTTACGCGCCGACCGGGGCGGGTTCCTTGCCTTCCGGCTGGGCCACCCGGAAGCTCTCGCCGCAGCCGCAGCGGTCGACCTCGTTCGGGTTGTTGAACACGAAACGGGCGCCGAACTCTTCCTGGACCCAGTCCATCTCGGTGCCGAGCAGGAACATGATCGCCGAGGGGTCGATCAGGACGGTGACGCCCTTGCTCTCGACCACATCCTCGAACTTCTTCCGCTCCTCGGCATATTCCATGAAGTAGCTGAGGCCGGAGCAGCCACGCGCCTTGACCCCGACCCGGAGGCCGAGGATCGGCTTCGGCGACTTCGCGATCAGGTCGCGCACGCGGTCGGCGGCGCGGTCGGTCAGGGAAATCGGCGGCGGTAGGGCGCGCATCCTGTTCACCTCTTGTCCTCGACCCACAAGATGGGCCGATCGGGAAAAGACTTCAACGGTCTGCGGCGGCAAGGCAGCCCCGCCCTGCCCCGTCCTCTCACATTCCGAGCGCCAGCCGGGCATCCTCGCTGGCGCGCTCGATCGACCAGGGCGGGTCCCAGGTCAGGTTGACCTTGGCCTCGGTCACGCCCGGCACCACCGCGGCGCCGCGCTCGACGATCATGGGCATCGATCCGGCCACCGGGCAGTTCGGCGCGGTCAGGGTCATGTCGATCGCGACCTTGCCCTCCGGCGACACCTCGACCCGGTAGATCAGCCCGAGCTCGACGATGTTGACCGGCAGCTCCGGGTCGAACACCAGGGTCAGGTTGTCCATCACCGCCGAGCGCGTGGCCTCGACGTCGAGCGGGTAGGTGACCTTGGACAGCGGCGTGACGACATGGATCCAGTCCGGCTCCGGCACGTCCAGCGTGCCGGCGCGCATGAAGTCGTTCAGGCCGAGGCCGTCATCGGGGAAGTGGGCGGGTGGGGTCATGATGATGTCGCCTCCCGCGCGGCCAGATGGCGCCGCGCGATCTCCTTGATCCGTTCGACCATCGAGGCCAGCCCGTTGCGGCGGCCGCTGGTCAGATGGGTGTCGAGGCCGAGCCGGGTGAACAGGCCGCGCAGGTCCATCGCCGCCACCTCTTCCGGCCGGCGGCCGGAGAACACGCTGGTGACGATGGCGATCAGCCCCTTGACGATGCGGGCGTCGCTGTCGCCCTGGAACACGATGTGGTCCGGCGCCTGGTCTTCCGGCCGGGCGATCAGCCAGACCTGGCTCTGGCAGCCATGCACCTTGTTGGCCTCGACCCGCTCGGCCTCCGGGAAGGGCGGCAGCGCGTCGCCCAGGCTGATGATGTAGGCGTAGCGCTCCTCCCAATCGTCGAGGAGGGCGAAGTTCTCCTCCAGCTCGTCCTGGGACAGCTGCATCGTCATTTCCCGAACAGCTTGACCACCTTGCCCAGCGCCTCGGCCATCACGTCGATCTCGGCCTTGGTGTTGTACAGGGCGAAGGAGGCGCGGGCCGTCGCCGGCAGCCCCAGACGCTCCATCAGCGGCTGGGCGCAGTGATGGCCGGCCCGCACGGCGACGCCGGCCTGGTCGATCACCGTGCCGATGTCATGCGGATGGGCGAAGTCCATGGCGAAGGAGATGATCGAGGCGCGCTCCCGCGCCCGGCCGACGATGGTCAGGCCCGGGATCTGCGACAGCCGCTCGACGCCGTAGTCCAGCAGATCGCGCTCATGCGCCGCGATGGTGTCGAGGCCGAGCGCGGTGACATAGTCGATCGCCGCCTTCAGCGCGATGGTCTGGGCGATGGCCGGGGTGCCGGCCTCGAACTTGGCCGGCAGCTCGGCGAAGGTGGTGCCGGAGAAGCTGACGGTGCGGATCATCTCGCCGCCGCCCTGCCAGGGCGGCATCGCCTCCAGCAGTTCCTCGCGGCCGTACAGGATGCCGACGCCGGTCGGGCCGTACAGCTTGTGGCCGGAGAAGGCCAGGAAGTCGCAGCCCAGCGCCTGGACGTCGATCGGCATGTGGGTGATCGCCTGGGCCGCATCCAGGAGCACCTTGGCGCCGACCGCATGCGCCCGCTCGATCACCGCCTTGACCGGGACGATGGTGCCGAGCGCGTTCGACATGTAGGTGATCGAGACCAGCTTGGTCCGCGGGGACAGCAGCGTCTCGAACTCGTCGAGCAGGAAGTTGCCGTCGTCGTCGATCGGGGCGACCTTGAGGACCAGCCCCTTCTCCTGCGCCAGCAGCTGCCAGGGCACGATGTTGGAATGGTGCTCCAGCACCGAGACGATGATCTCGTCGCCTTCCTTCAGGAAGGCGCGGCCGTAGCTCTGGGCCACCAGGTTGATCGCCTCGGTGGTGCCGCGGGTGTAGATGATCTCCTTGATCGAGGCGGCGTTGATGAAGCGCTTCACCGCCTCGCGCGTCGCCTCGAAGGCGTCGGTCGCGGCGCCGCTGAGATAGTGCAGGCCGCGATGGACGTTGGCGTATTCCTCCTCGTAGACGCGGCTCTCGGCGTCGATCACCGAGCGCGGCTTCTGCGCCGAGGCGGCGTTGTCGAGATAGACCAGCGGCTTGCCGTAGACGGTGCGGGACAGGATCGGGAAATCCGCCCGCACGGCGTTCACGTCATAGGCGTTGATGCCGCTCGCATGCAGCCGGGTATCCATCGGGCCTAACCCTCCTGGTGCCGCGCGGCGAGCCAGCGCTCGACCGCGGCTTCGAACTCCGCGCGCACCGCCTCGTCGGCGACCTCCTCCAGCGCCTCGCGCAGGAAGGCCTCGACCAGCATGGCCCGGGCGACGCGCTCGTCGATGCCGCGGCTGCGCAGGTAGAACAGCGCCTCGGCGTCGATCTCGCCGACCGTGGCGCCATGGCTGCACTTGACGTCGTCGGCGTAGATCTCGAGCTCGGGCTTGCTGTCGATCTCGGCGGTGCGCGACAGCATCAGCGCCCGGTTCAGCTGGTAGCCGTCGGTGCGCTGGGCGTCGCGGCGGACGATGATCTTGCCTTGGAAGACGCCCCTGCCCTTGCCGTCCAGCACGCCCTTGAACACTTCGCGCGACCGGCAGTCAGGCACGGCGTGGTCGATCAGCGTGGTGGTGTCGATGTGGCGGCTGCCGTCGGCCAGGTAGGCGCCGGTGATGTGGCCGTTGCCGCCGCGGCCGGTGAAGGTCGCGACCACCTCGGTCCGCGCCAGGTCGGCACCGAGGCTGAGGGTGAAGCTGTCATAGGTGGCGTCGCGGCCGATGGTGGCGCTGCCGTTCAGCAGATGCACCGCGTTCAGCCCCTCGCTCTGCCGCCGGTAATGGCGCAGCCGGGCGCCGTCGCCGATCTCGACGTCGACCACCACATTGGTGAAATAGCCGGTGCCGTCGGTGCCGTGATAGGCCTCGATCACCGTGGCCTGGCTGTTGGCGCCGGCCAGGACCAGGATGCGCGGGTGGCTGGCCACCGCCACGGCGCCGGGCGCGGTCAGGAAGACCAGGCGGACCGGCGCCTCGACCACCGCGCCGGGGGCAATGCGCAGCACTGCGCCGTCCTCGACCAGGGCGGTGTTCAGCTCGACCAGCGAGGCCGCATCGGCGGGCGCGGCGAAGCGGGATTCGACCTCGACGTCGCCGGCCTCCAGCGCCGCGGCATAGCCGTCGAGGCGCAGCCCCTTCGGCAGATCGCCGAGATGCGACAGCTCCGGCCGCAGCCGGCCGTTGACGAAGACCATGGACGGGCCCTGCGCCGGCACGAAGCCGCGCAGGGAGTCCGGCAGCGCCGTCTCGGCCGGCGCCGTGGCGCCGTTCAGGCCCAGCTTCTCCAGCCGCCGCAGGTCAGTGTACTTCCAGGCCTCCTGCTTGCGCGTCGGCAGGCCGAGGCTCTCGAACCGGGCCATCCCCGCCTCGCGGCGGCGGGCGACGGCGCTGTGGCCGACGCCGGGCAGCGCCGAGCGGCTGGCGGCGAAACGCTCGCGTTGGGCGGCGACGACAGGCGATGGGGTGATCCGCTCGCTCATCGCGGCCTCACGCGGCTGCCGGGATAACGCCGGCGTAGCCTTTTTCCTCGAGCTCCAGCGCCAGATCCTTGCCGCCCGACCGGACGATCCGGCCGTCGGCCAGGATGTGGACGTGGTCGGGGACGATGTGGCTGAGCAGGCGCTGGTAGTGGGTGATCACCAGGAAGGCGCGGTCGGGCGAGCGCAGCTTGTTCACGCTCTCGGCCACCACCTTCAGCGCGTCGATGTCGAGGCCGCTGTCGGTCTCGTCCAGCACCGCGAGGGCGGGCTCCAGCAGCGCCATCTGCAGCGCCTCGTTGCGCTTCTTCTCGCCGCCGGAAAAGCCGACATTGACCGAGCGCTTCAGCATCTCGGTGTCGATGCCGAGGCTCTTGGCCTTCTCGCGCAGCAGCTTGATGAACTCCATCGGATCCAGCTCGGCCTCGCCGCGATGCTTGCGGTGGGCGTTGTAGGCCGTGCGCAGGAAGGTGACGGTGCCGACGCCGGCGACCTCGAGCGGGTACTGGAACGCCAGGAAAACGCCCGCCCGCGCGCGCTCCTCCGGCTCCATCACCAGCAGGTCCTCGCCCTCGAAGGTGATCGACCCGCCGGTGACCTCATAGCCGTCGCGGCCGGCGATGACGTAGCTGAGCGTCGACTTGCCGGAGCCGTTCGGCCCCATGATGGCATGGATCTCGCCCTTGCTCAGGGCGAGCGAGACCCCCTTCAGAATCTCCTTGCCGTCGACGGCGACGTGCAGGTCCTTGATCTCCAGCATTCCGCGTTCCCTCGCCGCTTCACCGCGGCCTTTCCTCGAAACAATGCGGCGGCGCAAGGCCGGCCATCCTCTTACGATCTCGCCGCGCGAGCGCGGCGGGGCCTCAACCGACCGAGCCTTCCAGGCTGATGCCGACCAGCTTCTGCGCCTCGACCGCGAACTCCATCGGCAGCGCCTGCAGCACCTCGCGGCAGAAGCCGTTGACGATCAGGCCCAGCGCCTCCTCCGTGCCGATGCCGCGCTGGCGGCAATAGAACAGCACGTCGTCGCTGACCTTGCTGGTGGTCGCCTCGTGCTCCACCTGCGCCGTCGGGTTGCGGCTCTCGATGTAGGGCACGGTGTGGGCGCCGCACTGGTCGCCGATCAGCAGGCTGTCGCACTGGGTGAAGTTGCGCGCGCCCTCGGCGCCCGGCAGGATCCGCACCAGGCCGCGATAGGTGTTGTCCGACTTCCCGGCCGAGATGCCCTTGGAGATGATCCGGGAGGTCGTGTTCTTCCCGATATGGATCATCTTGGTGCCGGTGTCGGCCTGCTGGCGGTTATTGGTGATCGCCACCGAGTAGAACTCGCCGACCGAATTGTCGCCCTGCAGGATGCAGCTCGGGTATTTCCAGGTGATGGCCGAACCGGTCTCGACCTGGGTCCAGCTGACCTTGGAGTTTCGGCCGCGGCAGGCGGCGCGCTTGGTGACGAAATTGTAGATGCCGCCCTTGCCCTCCTCGTCGCCCGGATACCAGTTCTGGACGGTGGAGTATTTGATCTCGGCGTCGTCGAGCGTGACCAGCTCGACCACCGCGGCGTGCAACTGGTTCTCGTCGCGCTGCGGCGCGGTGCAGCCCTCCAGATAGGAGACGTAGCTGCCCTCGTCGGCGATGATCAGGGTGCGCTCGAACTGGCCCGTATTCTCCGCATTGATGCGGAAATAGGTCGACAGCTCCATCGGGCAGCGCACGCCCTTGGGGATGTAGACGAACGACCCGTCGGTGAACACGGCCGAGTTCAGAGTGGCGAAGTAGTTGTCGGAATAGGGCACCACCGAGCCGAGATACTGGCGCACCAGCTCCGGGTAGCGCTGCACCGCTTCGGAGATCGAGCAGAAGATCACCCCGACCTTCTCGAGCTGGTCCTTGAAGGTGGTTGCCACCGAGACGCTGTCGAACACGGCATCGACGGCAACGCCGGCCAGCTTTTCCTGCTCGCGCAGCGGGATGCCGAGCTTCTCATAGACGGCCAGGATATCGGGATCGACCTCGTCCAGGCTGCCGAGCTTGGGCTTCTTCTTCGGCGCGGCGTAGTAGTAGGCGTTCTGGTAGTCGATCGGCGGGTGGCTGATCCGCGCCCAGTGCTTCTCCTCCATGGTCTGCCACAGCCGGAAGGCGCGCAGCCGCCATTCCAGGAGCCATTCGGGCTCGTTCTTCTTGGCGGAGATGAAGCGGACGGTCTCCTCGGTCAGCCCCTTCGGCGCGGTCTCCATCTCGATGTCCGAGAAGAAGCCATGCTTGTAGCGGCTGTTCGTGATCTCTTCGACCTGCCGGACCGTCTCCTGGACTGCCGCCATGCCTCGCTCCTCAACCCTGTGCCAGGAACCGATTAACCGAGTGGGCTAGTCGGGTACTCCGATGTGGAAGGCCCCGAGGAATAGTCCTTGGAGGGCCAGTGTTGCCGCCCTTCCCTCGCCAATAGATAGGCGTTTCGGCGGCGATTGCCAGCGAAAACCCGACTGCGAGAGTCGTTCTCAACCGCGCCCGGGTGAACTCCGCCATGCGGTCCGCTCATGCCGCCGGCCGGTCACCCTATCCCCTTGCATCACATCAGATTGTTGCTGCCGCCCGGCAGCCGCACCGTCAGGCCGTCGAGCTCGTCGCTCATGATGATCTGGCAGCCGAGGCGCGAGGTCTTGGTCAGGCCCCAGGCGAGGTCGAGCATGTCCTCCTCGTCCTCCCGCGCCGGCAGCAGCCGGCCGTACCAGTCCGGCTCGACGATCACGTGGCAGGTCGAGCAGGCCAGCGAGCCCTCGCAGGCGCCTTCCAGATCGACGTCGTATTTGTGCGCGATCTCCATGATCGACAGCCCGGCCGGGGCGTCGATCTCGCGCCGGTTTCCGTCCGGCTCGATGAAGATGATCCTGGGCATTCTGGCCCGTACTCCTGCTCGAAGACGTGGTGTTCTACGAAAGCGCCGCAAAGGGGGCAACCGGCGAAACCTCATGCCACCTCTCAGGCCACCGCACGGCTGCGCCTTCGCCGGGTGAGATCGGCCCAGGCGGCGGCGCAGCGGTCGATCGCCGCGGCATCGGTCCCGGGGCCCAGGCTGATCCGGATCGCGCTCTCGGCCAGGTCGGCCGGCAGCCCCATCGCCTCCAGCACATGGCTGCGGCGGACCTTGCCGGAGCTGCAGGCCGAGCCGGCGCTGACCGCGACCCCGGCGAGATCGAGCGCCGCGACCTGGGTCTCGGCGGTGACGCCGGGCATGGCGACGCAGCTGGTGTTGGCGACGCGCGGCGCGCCGGCGCCCAGCACCACCGCACCCTCGGCCGCGAGCCTCCGTTCGAGATCGTCGCGCAGCGCCGCGATCCGCGGCATATCCGCCCGATCGGCCACGGCGGCCGCGGCGGCGCCGAAGCCGGCGATGCCGGCGACGTTCTCGGTGCCGGCCCGGCGCCGGCCCTCCTGCGCCCCGCCGCGCAGCAGCGGCGCCAGCGGCAGCCCGTCGCGCAGCACCAGGGCGCCGATGCCCTGCGGCCCTCCCAGCTTGTGGGCCGAGAGGCTGAGCGCATCGACCTCGACCCCGACCACGGGCAGCGCGATCCGCCCGGCGGCCTGCACCGCGTCGCAATGCACCAGCGCGCCGTGGCGGCGGGCGACCGAAGCGGCCTCCGCCACCGGCTGGATCACGCCGGTCTCGTTGTTCACCGCCATGATCGAGACGACCGCCGGCCCGGCATCTTCCGCCAGCATCCGGTCAAGAGCGTCGAGATCGACCCGGCCGTCGCCGCCGACCGGAATCCGGTCCGTGGCCCAGGCCAGGGCGCTGTCATGCTCGATGGCGGAGACGAGGACCCGGCGCCGACCAAGGCCGGTGAGCGCCAGGGCGTTGGCCTCGGTGGCGCTGCCGGTGAAGACGATCTGGGCCGGGGCGACCCCGGCCAGGGCCGCCACCCGCGCCCGCCCCGTCTCGACCAGCCGGCGGGCCTCCCGGCCGAAGCGGTGCACCGAGGACGGGTTGCCGACGGCCTCGAGCGCCGCGAGCATGGCCTCGCGCGCCTCCGGCCGCAGCGGCGCGGTGGCGTTGTGGTCGAGATAGACAAAAGTCACGGCGCGCGCCTCACTCGGCGGCGACCGTCGCGCCCTGCCCGGAGGAGAACAGATGACTGGAGCCGAGCACCCGGCGGTTGACCACGTCCTCGATCGTCACCGAGGACAGGTACATATGGATCTGGTTGCCCAGCTCCTCCCACAGGTCGTGGGTCAGGCAGCGGCTCTTGTCGCTGTGGCAGCCGAGCGGGCTGTGCTTCTCGCAGCGGGTGGCCTGGATCGGCTCGTCCACCGCGAAGATGATGTCGGAGATCCGCACCGTGCCGCAGGGCCGGGCCATGAGGTAGCCGCCGCCGGGCCCGCGCACGCTGCGGACCAGGCCGCCGCGGCGGAGCTTGGCAAACAGTTGCTCCAGATACGGCAAGGAGATTTCCTGGCGGAGAGCGATGTCGGCGAGCGCCACCGGGCCGTCGGCCCCGTGCCGTGCCAGGTCGACCATCGCCATGACGGCGTAGCGTCCCTTGGTGCTCAAACGCATGTTCTGCGCCCCCAACGGCCCGACCTGCCCGCCGGACCGAAATTGCGACTGCTGCCCGCACCGCCGACCGGATGCCCATCGCCTCTGGCGGCCCGGCCTGCAGCGCAATCCGCGTTTCTCAGCCCCGACCCGCCCGGTATGCCTCGATCAAGACGCTTGAACACGAAGGCCGTCCCGATGCTATACGAACAATTCCCGTGGATCGTGTTGACGGCGGTGGCCGGCACGGTCCGCGTCGTGGCAGGGTGAGTGACCGCTTAGATATAGATATCCGAGTGCAATGGTCAAGAAAGCCGCCCCACCGCGCCGCCAGGCGGCACCGCAAGACGCCGCGCCGGTGATCCGGTCCGCCACGTCGCCATCTCGAGGAGCTTAACGGCCGATGCCGGACGTCATCTTCAACGGATCCGAGGGACGCCTCGAAGGCCGCTATACCCCGAGCAAGCGCACCAACGCGCCGATCGCCCTGTTGCTGCATCCGGACCCGCTGGGCGGCGGGACGATGTTCAACAAGATCGTGCACACGCTGTACCAAGCGTTCAAGAAGCACGAATTCACCGTGCTGCGCTTCAACTTCCGCGGCGTCGGCCGCAGCCAGGGCATCCATGACCGCGGCGAGGGCGAGCTGTCCGACGCCGCCTCGGCGCTGGACTGGATGCAGGCGCTGAACCCGAACGCCGAGGCCTGCTGGGTCGGCGGCTTCTCCTTCGGCGCCTGGATCGGCATGCAGTTGCTGATGCGCCGGCCGGAGATCGACGGCTTCATCACGATCGCGCCGCCGGCGAACAAATACGACTTCACCTTCCTGGCGCCGTGCCCCTCCTCCGGCCTGATCGTCCAGGGCGACAAGGACGACACCGTGCCGCATGAATCGGTGCAGAAGCTGGTCAACAAGCTGTCGCAGCAGAAGGACATCAAGATCGACTACCGGGTGGTCCCGGGGGCGAACCACTTCTTCACGCTGCACAACGACCAGCTGCTGGCCCATATCGACGACTATCTGACCAAGTCGGTGAAGCTGGCGCCGCCGCAGGCCGCGGACTGAACCGCCGGCGCCGCCGGCCAGAGGGGATCTCGCATGGCGACGAATGAAGCCGAGACGCCGAACGCCGACCAGATCGCCTATTGGAACGAGGCCGGCGGGTCGGTCTGGGTCGAGATGCAGGACCGGTTCGATCAGATGACCGCGCCGTTCAGCCGGCGGGTGGTCGAGGCGTTGGCGCCGAAGGCAGGCGAACGGCTGCTCGACATCGGCTGCGGCAGCGGCGGCAGCACGCTGGATCTGGCGCGGCGCGTCGGCCCCGGCGGGCAGGTGCTCGGCGTCGACATCTCGGTCCCGATGCTCGACCTCGCCCGGCGCCGCGCCGCCGAGGCGGGCCTGGGCAATGTCCGCTTCGTCGAGGCCGATGCCCAGACCGCCCGCCTCGAGCCGCCCGGCTTCGACGGACTGTTCTCGCGCTTCGGAGTGATGTTCTTCGACGATCCGGCCACGGCGTTCAGCAATCTGTACGGCGCGCTGCGGCCGGGCGCCCGCCTCGCCTTCGTCTGCTGGCGCAGCATGGCCGAGAACGGCTGGGCGACGGTGCCGCTGGCCGCGGCGCTGCGCCACCTGCCGCCGCTGCCGCCCCCGGTTCCGGGCGCACCGGGCGCCTTCGCCTTCGCCGATCCCGACCGGATCCGCGGCATCCTCGGCCGCGCCGGCTTCTCCGGGATCGGGGTCACGGCCTTCGACACCAAGGCCGGCGTCGGCGACCTGGACCAGACCCTCGCCCTGGTGCTGCGCAGCGGCCCGGTCGGCGCCCTGCTGCGCGAGCACGAGGACAAGCGCGACACCGTCGCCGCCGCGGTGCGCGAGGCGCTGGCACCGCACCAGACCGCCGACGGCGTGCTGCTGGACACGGCCGCCTGGATCGTCACCGCCACGGCGTGATCCGCCGCGCCGGGGAAGTTCGGTTTGAGGCACGGGCGGCCCTCGTGCTACAGCCCTTCTCTGTCAGCCCGCTGACAGACATCACCTTCCGACAAGCAGTCGACGATCATGACCGGATTCCGCTCCGACTTCCTGCGCACCCTCGAAACGCGCGGCTTCATCCATCAGGCGACGGATGCCGAGGGCCTGGACGCCCTGGCGGCGAAGGGTTCGGTCACCGGCTATATCGGCTTCGACGCCACGGCGGACAGCCTGCATGTCGGCAGCCTGGTCCAGATCATGCTGCTGCGCTGGCTGCAGAAGACCGGCGGCCGGCCGATCGCGCTGATGGGCGGCGGCACCACCAAGATCGGCGACCCGACCTTCCGCGACGACGCGCGGCCGCTGCTCGACGATGCCACGATCAACGGCAACATCGCCTCGATCCGGACCGTTTTCGCCAAGTTCCTCGACTTCGGGAGCGGCGCGATCATGGCCAACAACGCCGATTGGCTGGACGAGCTGGCCTACATCCCGTTCCTGCGTGAGATCGGCAGCCATTTCACCATCAACCGTATGCTGAGCTTCGATTCGGTGAAGCTGCGGCTGGAGCGCGAGCAGCCGCTGACCTTCCTCGAATTCAACTACATGATCCTGCAGGGCTACGACTTCCTGGAGCTGTCGCGGCGGCACGGCTGCGTGCTGCAGATGGGCGGATCGGACCAGTGGGGCAACATCGTCAACGGCATCGACCTGACGCGGCGGCTGGCGGGGCGTGAGGTCTACGGCCTGACCTCGCCGCTGCTGACCACCGCCTCCGGCGCCAAGATGGGCAAGACCGCGGCCGGGGCCGTCTGGCTGAACGAGGAGCGGCTGCCGGTCTACGACTACTGGCAGTACTGGCGGAACACCGAGGACGCCGATGTCGGCCGGTTCCTGAAGCTGTTCACCGAGCTGCCGCTGGACGAGATCGAGCGGCTCGCGGCGCTGGGCGGGGCCGAGATCAACGAGGCCAAGAAGATCCTGGCGACCGAGGCGACCGCGCTGCTGCACGGCCGCGACAAGGCCGAGGCGGCGGCCGAAACCGCGCGCCAGGCCTTCGAGCAGGGCGTGTCGGCCGAGGGCCTGCCCTCGATCGAGGTGCCGCAGGCCGAGCTGGCGGCCGGCATCCAGGCCTTCCGGCTGTTCGCCCGGGCCGGCCTCGCCGCCTCGAACGGCGAGGCGCGGCGGCTGATCCAGGGCGGCGGCGGCCGCGTCAACGACGCCGCCATCGCCGATCCGGAGCAGCCGATCGGCGACCGCGACATCGGCGCCGACGGCGTGATCAAGCTGTCCGCCGGCCGCAAGAAGCACGCGCTGGTGCGGCCGGCCTGAGGGCCGGCGCTCACCCCTTGACCCGCAGGCTCTCCGGGCCTTCTCCCCGAAGCGGGAGGCCTGGGCGGTCTCGTCCAGATGAGCCGTTGCGGCAGCCCGCGATCAGGGTGCAGCATTCCTCCTGAGTCCCACGCTGCCGCAACGGCGCGGGCGAGTCACGACAGGAGGGGCATGATGATCCGGCATGCAGTGGCATGGTTGGCGCTGGCGGCCTGCGCGCTGGGCGCGGCCGGGGGCTGGGCGGCATCACCCCCCGCGGTCGAGGCGCCGGACGGCATGGTGGTGTCGTCGCAGCATCTCGCCTCCGACGCCGGGGCCGAGATCCTGCGGGCCGGCGGCAGCGCCGTCGACGCCGCGGTCGCCACCGGCTACGCCCAGGCGGTCACCAACCCCTGCTGCGCCAATATCGGCGGCGGCGGCTTCATGGTCATCCACCTGGCCAAGGAGAACCGCGACACCTTCATCAACTTCCGCGAGATGGCGCCGGCAGCCGCGACCAAGACGATGTATCTCGACGCCGCCGGCAACCCGGTCAAGGGCGCCAGCCTGTACGGCTACCTCGCCGTCGGCGTGCCCGGCAGCGTGCTGGGCCTCGACACGGCGCTGCAGCGCTACGGCACCCTGCCGCGCGAGCAGGTGATGGCGCCGGCCATCAAGCTGGCGCGCGAGGGCTTCATCCTGACCCGCGGCGACACCGACATCCTCGACGCCGGCGCCAAGCTGCTGAAGCAGGACCCGGTGGCGGCGAGGATCTTCTTCCGCCCCGACGGCTCGGCGTTCAAGCCGGGCGACCGGCTGGTGCAGACGGACTTGGCCGACACGCTGGAGGCGATCGCCAAGGGCGGGCCGGACGCGTTCTACAAGGGCGCGACGGCGCAGAAGGTCGCGGCGGCGATGAAGGCCGGCGGCGGCATCATGACCGCGCAGGACTTCGCCGCCTACACCGTGACCGAGACGGCGCCGGTGACCTGCAGCTATCGCGGCTACGTCTTCGTGTCCTCGCCGCCGCCCTCCTCCGGCGGCACGACGATGTGCGAGATCCTGAACATCCTGGAGGGCTACGACCTGAAGGCGCTGGGCTGGCATTCCGCCGCCGGGGTGCATCTGATGGTCGAGGCGATGCGCCACGCCTATATGGACCGCAACACCTATCTCGGCGACCCGGCCTTCGTGAACAACCCGCTGGACCGGCTGCTGAGCAAGGACTACGCGGCCCAGATCCGGACGAAGATCCTGCCGGACAAGGCGACCCCGTCGAAGGAGGTGCAGCCCGGCGTGCCGCCGCATGAGAAGACCGAGACCACCCATTATTCGGTGGTCGACAAGGACGGCAACGCGGTGTCGGTGACCTACACCATCAACGGCCTGTTCGGCGCCGGAGTGATCGCGCCCGGCACCGGCTTCCTGCTGAACGACGAGATGGACGACTTCACGTCCAAGCCCGGCGTGCCGAACCTGTTCGGCCTGGTGCAGGGCGAGGCCAACGCCATCGCGCCGGGCAAGCGGCCCCTGTCCTCGATGGCGCCGACGCTGGTGACCCGGGACGGCGAGATCGTGCTGGTGCTGGGCAGCCCCGGCGGGGCGCGCATCATCACCATCACCCTGCAGGCGGCGCTCAACATGATCGATTTCGGCATGCACCCGCAGGAGGCGGTGGACGCGCCGCGCATCCACCACCAGTGGCTGCCGGACGAGGTCTATGCCGAGCCGTATTCCCTGTCGCCCGACACGGTGAAGCTGTTGGAGCAGATGGGCCACAAGGTGACGGTGCAGTCGCCCTGGGGCGCCGCCGAGCTGATCGCGCTGCAGCCCTCAGCCGTCGCCGCCGGATCCGGCGCTGCCTCCTCCGGCAACGACCGGGCCTTCGGCGGCAAGATGCTCCCCGGCTTCGTCTACGGCGCCAACGACAACCGCCGGCCGGCCGGGCTGGCGGTGGGCGAATAGCTACCGGCCGCCGCTGCGGTCGCGCGGCGGCCGTGGCGGCTGCGGCGGGGAGGCCTGACGCGGCGCGCCGTCCGAGGCGGAGGGCGTCTCCTCGAAGAACAGGCGCCGCAGGAATCCGGGGGCCAGCACCGACAGCGGGTTGACCGAGACCGAGGGGTCGGCGAAGGAGCCGCGGATCGTATAGGTGAAGGCGAACAGCCCGCCGCCCTCGCCGCCGGTCAGGATGTCGCCGATCAGCGGGATCGAGCTGATCACGCTGTTGATGTGGTAGATCGGCACGATGGTGCCGGCGAGGTCGATGGTCTCGGCCCTGAGATCGATCAACCCGTCGAAGCCCAGGCCGAGGTCGCCGCCGGCCCCCCGCCCCTGCTTCAGCGTGATCCGCCGCTGCGCCGCGGCGTAGGTGAAGTCGGCGTCCAGCCGGTTGAAGGTCAGCCCGCTGGTGCCGAACAGGTCCTGCAGGCCGGAGGGCGAGGTGGCGGCGAGCAGCCGCGCCATGCCCGGCGCCTGGCCCAGCACGAAGTTGCGGGCATCGAACTGGCCCTCGATCGCGCCGGTGACACCGTTGCGGGTGCCGGTGGCCAGCAGGCTGCCGCCGGTGATGTTGTCGGCGATGTCGAAGATGCGCAACGTCTCGCCCGCATCCTCGCTGCGCACCGTCAGGATCTGGCGGTCCGGCTGGCCCTGCTGCGGCGTCAGGCGCAGGTCGATCGGGCGCCCGCCCGGCAGCTGCGCCGCCAGGGTGACGTCCTGCAGGTTGGTGGTGCGGCCGATCGCCCGGCCGTGCACCGCCTTGAGCGAGCGGTTGTCGCCGAAGGACAGCTCGCCGACATCGAAGGTGGCGTCGATCCGCGGCCCGGGGGCCGGATCGGCGGCAGTGCCGGAGTCGGAGGCCTTGCCCTGCGCGGCGCGGCGCTGCTCCAGGAGGCCCGAGACGTCGAGACGCGAGCCGGTGAGCGCCAGGCGGTAGTTGTCCGGCCCCAGCACCTCGACCTGGCCCTTGACGTCGTTCGGCCCCTGCCGGAACGAGGCGATGCTGAGCTGCGCCAGCGACCCGTCGCGGGCGAAGTCGGCGCTGCCGGAGGCGGTGATGTCGCCGCCCGAGACGCTGAACTGCGAGACCTTGCTGACTCGTTCTCCGGCCAGGGCCAGGCTGACCGTCGCATCGGCCCTGCCGCCCGTCGGCTTGACCCAGCCGATCGGGTCGATCGCGATCCGGGCGTCGGTCAGGTCGAGCTTGGCGTCGAGCGTCGCCGCCCCGCCGGAGCGCTTGGCGAAATCGAGATCGGCGCCGATGGTGCCGTCGACCGGCCCGACCTCCGGGATCTTCAGCGCCTCCCGCGCCGCCGGGGTCAGGGTGGCCTGGGCCGAGACCCTGGTCTGCACCGCCGAATCGTCGAACGCCTCGCGCCAGGAGAAGGCGACCGGCACGGTGTTGAGCTGGGCCTTGCCCGTCAGCGTCATGCCCGACTTGTCGAGCGCCAGCCTGGCGTCGGCGCCGGCCAGATCGTAGCCCGGCTTGACGGCGGCGATGCCGACATTGTCGAGCGCGCCCTCCACCCCCATGCGGACCGCCTCGAACGGCAGGTCGGCGAGCAGCGAGAAGCCGAAGCGCAGCCGGGCCGTCGCCCGGCCGGACATGCGGTCCGGCACCAGCCCGACCCTCTTAGCGTAGCCGAGCCGCGGCAGGTCGAGCACCGACATGATCGTCTTCACCGGCCCCTCGACCCGGGCGTCGATGTCGATCACCTGGTCGTGCAGGTCGAGCCCGGTGATGGTGATGTCGGAGGGCTGCAGCGCGAGGTCCTGCAGATGGCCGCCGGCGGTGGCGATGCGCATGGTCGACTGGTTGAAGCTGGCCGCGGCGTTGAGGCCGATGATCGGCGGCAGCCCGTCGAAATAATGCACCGTCATGCCGCGCGCCTGCATCGTGCCGTCGGCCGTGACCAGGGTCACCGCTTCCGGATCGGTGACCGGCGACCGGGCGTGCAGGCTGAACTCGGTGCGGTCGATCGTGCCGTCATGCAGGTTGGCGGTGATCCAGCTTCGGGCGCCGCTGGGCACGCCCGGCGGCCACAGGCTGTCCAGCAGGTCGACCGGCAGGTCGGTGACGGTCCCGGCCGTGATCGCCTCGATCGTGTCGCCGACCGCGTCGACCTGGCCGGACAGCGAGATCTTCGGTCCGCCGAGATCGATGCTGAAATCGTCGAGCGTCAGGCGCCGCTTCGGCAGGTCGACCGACCCCGACAGGCTGGTCCGGGCGACGCTGAGCGGCGCGGTCCACAGGGGCGCCAGCTTCAGCCGGGTCTCGACGCTGGTCAGCGAGAACCGGCCGGTCGTCGGCTGGAAGCGGGAATCGAAATCGACCTCGAGCCGGCCGGACACCGGGCTCTCGATCGCCTCCAGCGGCGCCAGCACCGGCGAGATCCGGGTCAGCGCCGCCGGGATGACATTGGCGAAGGTGACCGTCGCGCTGCCGCTGCGGCTGGCCCGCTGATAGCGGATCTCGCCGCCGAACTGGGCCGTCCGGTCGCCGGAGATGACCGAGAGCGCTGCCTGGCCGTCGACGCCGGTCGCAGTGCGGCGGAGGTCGGCCGAGGCCCTGGGCGCGATCCAGCTGCGCCCCAGCATGCGGTCGTCGATGCGGACACTGCCGTCGACCAGCGTCAGCCGGGTCAGCGAGGCGATCGGGCTGTCCTCGCTGCCGAGCCGGGCGTCGAGCGCCGCCAGCAGGTCCTTGACCACGTCGCGGGTCGGCGCCCCTTCGGCCGGCGTCGACACCCCGTCCTCCCCGGCCTCGCCGCCGCCGAGCCCGAAGCTGAACTCCCCGGCTTCCGTCCGGGTCACCCGCAGATGCGGCCGGATCAGGTCGATCCGCAGCGGCGCCACCACCCCGCGCAGCAGCTTCGGCATGCTGACATCGGCCGTCCCTTCCGGGGTGAACGCGATCAGCGTCCCGTCCCGCTGCCGCACCCGCACGTCGCGGGCGGCCAGCACCGCCGGCCGGTCGAACCCCTCCCAGCGCAGCGACAGCGCGCCGATCTCGACCGTGGCGTTGCGGTCGGCGAGGGCCTGCTCGACATAGGGGGTCAGGAAATCGATCTCCAGCGGCCCGGTGGACAGCCGCCACGCCAGCACGACGGCGGCGAGGGCGAAGCCGGCAACCGCCAGCCCGACGATCTCGGCCAGGATCTTCAGCGCCCTCATCCCGAACGTTTCACCCTCGCTTGACCCATCCCCGCGGGACCCCGATGCTGCGCCCGCACCTTAGGCACATGGACAGCGCGATGCCACGTTACGAAGCCGCATTGGCTGATGCCGTCTGGCCCCGCGCGGGCGATCCCGACCGTGCCCGGCGCGGAGTCGAACGGTGGCTTGAACGCGCGACCGAGCAATCCGATCCCGAGCTTCGCGATTTTGCCGTGGCGCTGCCCGCCGAGCCGAAGGGGCGCGCGCTGCTGGAGGCCGTGTTCGGCGGCAGCCCCTACCTGACCGAGCTGGCGCTGAAGACCCCGGCGACGGTCCGGCGCTTCCTCGCCGACGGACCGGATGCCGCGGTCGCCGCCGAGCTGGCGGCCCTGCGCGCCGACACCGCCGCCGAGACCGACACCACCCGGCTGATGCAGGCGTTCCGGCTGGCCAAGCGGCGCATCGCCCTCTTGATCGCGCTGGCCGATATCGGCGGGCAGTGGCCGCTGGAGCGGGTGACCGGCGCCCTCACCGACCTCGCCGAAGCCACCCTCGACCTGGCCGTCGCCCATCTCCTGGCCCGCGCCGCGGCGCGCGGGCTGCTGCGCCCCGAGGCGGTGGCGGCGCCGGACGCGTCCGGGCTGATCGTGCTGGGCATGGGCAAGCTGGGCGCGCGCGAGCTGAACTATTCCAGCGATGTCGACCTGATCATCCTCTACGACGCCGACAAGGTGCCGACCGACCGGCCGGACGACCTGGGCCAGACCTTCACCCGGATGGCCCGCGACCTGGTGCGGATCATGGAGGAGCGGACGGTCGACGGCTATGTGTTCCGCACCGATCTGCGGCTGCGGCCCGATCCCGGCGCGACGCCGCCGGCGGTGTCGCTGGCGGCGGCCGAGAGCTACTATACCAGCCTGGCGCAGAACTGGGAGCGCGCGGCGATGATCAAGGCCCGGCCGGTGGCGGGCGACCGTGCCGCCGGCGACGCCTTCCTCGACTTCCTGACCCCCTTCATCTGGCGCCGCAACCTCGACTTCGCGGCGATCCAGGACATCCACGCGATCAAGCGGCAGATCAACCACCATCACGGCCATGGCGCGGTCGCCATCGAGGGCCACGACCTGAAGCTCGGCCGCGGCGGCATCCGCGAGATCGAGTTCTTCGTGCAAATGCAGCAGCTGATCTTCGGCGGCCGCGAGCCGAAGCTGCGCCTGCGCGGCACGGTGGCCGGGCTGGACACGCTGGCCGAGGCCGGTCGGGTCGACCGCGGCACCGCCGTCAGCCTGGCCGAATGCTACCGCTTCCTGCGCCGGGTCGAGCACCGCATCCAGATGCTGGAGGACCACCAGACCCATGCGCTGCCGGAGGATCCGCGCGAGGTCGACGTGCTCGGCCGCTTCCTCGGCTTCCCGGACCCGGCGTCGTTCCGCACCACGCTGACCGACACGCTGCGGCTGGTCGAGAGCCGCTATGCCGAGCTGTTCCAGGAGGACCGGCCGCCCGAGGGAGCCGTCACCCTGGTCTTCGCCGGCGTCGACGACCATCCCGGCACGGTCGAGACGCTGCAGCGCCTGGGCTTCGCCCGGCCGCCGGAGACGATCGCGGTGGTGCGCGGCTGGCTGCACGGCCGCTACCGGGCCCTGCGCAGCGAGCGGGCGCGCGGCCTGATCACCGGGCTGGTGCCGCGGCTGCTGGCGATCGTCGGCGGCACCGCCGACCCCGACGCCACGCTGCAGCGGCTGGACGGGTTCCTGGCCCGGCTGCCAGCCGGCGTCCAACTCTTCTCCTTGTTTAATGTCAACCCAGATCTCCTTGATCTACTTGTCGATATACTCGGTTTCGGCGGCCGGATCGCGGATTATCTGACGGCCCATGCCGGCCAGCTCGAGGCGGTGCTGGCGCCGGGCTTCTTCAGCAACCTGCCGGGGCGCGAGCGGCTGCGGGAGCGGCTGGCGGCGGAGCTGGCCACGGCGCGCGACTTCGAGGACATGCTCGACGTGCTGCGGCGCTGGACCAACGACCAGCGCTTCCGCGCCGCGGTGCACATCCTGCGCCGCCTGTCCGAGACGCCGACCTGCGCCGCCTTCCTGTCCGACGTCACCGAGGTGGCGCTGCAGGCCCTGGTGCCGCGGGTGGAGGCGGAGTTCGCACGGCGGCACGGCCGCTTCCCGGAAGGCGGGCTGGCCCTCCTCGCCCTGGGCAAGCTCGGCGGGCGCGAGATGACCATCCGCTCCGACCTCGACCTGATCATGATCCACGACGCCGGCGCCGACCAGATGTCGGACGGCGAGAAGCCGATCGGGCCGATGGTCTACTACACCCGGCTGATCCAGCGCCTGGTCTCGGCGATCACCGCGCCGACGGCGCAGGGCGCACTGTTCGAGGTCGACATGCGCCTTAGGCCATCCGGCAATGCCGGGCCGCTGGCGACCAGCCTGGAGGCCTTCAGCACCTATCAGCGCGGCGACGCCTGGACCTGGGAGCACATGGCCCTGACCCGGGCCCGGGTGATCCACGCCGACGGCCCGTTGCGCGAGCGGATCGAGGCCGAGATCCGCTCGCTGCTGGGCCTGCCCCACGACCCGGACAAGCTGCGCCGCGACATCGCCGAGATGCGCGGCCGGATGGCGCGCCAGCGCGACACCGGCGACATCTGGAACATCAAGCATTTCCGCGGCGGGCTGGTCGATGTCGAGTTCATCGCCCAGTACCTGCAGCTGCGGCACGCCGCCGACCATCCGGAGATCCTGCACCAGGCCACCGCCGAGGTGCTGCGCCGGGCCGCGGCCGCCGGCCTGCTGCCCGATGCCGAGGCCTTGCTGCGGGCGTTGGCGACCTGGCAGCGGGTGCAGGCCTTCCTGCGCTTCGCCGTCGAGGACAAGTTCGATCCGGCCGAGGCCTCCGACGCCATGATCCGCGGCCTGCTGCGCGCCGTGGCCGAGGATGCCGCCGCCGACCCGCCGGAGGATCTCGACGCCGCCGCGGCGGGAATGCGGCGCCAAGCGGCCGAGGTGATGGCCGTGTTCGACCGGCTGATCGGGCCGCCCCCGCCGCGGGAGGACGCGGCCGAGGGCTAGCGGCCCGCCCTCAGCCGGGCTTGTCGATGTTCCGCCGGCCCTTGCTGCCGTCGTCTTTCGAGCTCTCGACCAGGCCGGCATCAACCCGCTTCGAGAACGCGGTCTCCACCCCCTGGGCCAGCTGCTTCGCCTGACTGACCCAGTCCTCGCGCTCGATCCGGCCGGGAAAGGCCAGGAATGCGCCGACCCAATCGACATTGGCCTGGGTCCAGGCCGCGATCTGGTCGAAATGCCAGATTCCGAGCCCGTGCAGGCGGCCCTCGTTCTGCGGGCCGATGCCCTTGATGCGCTTGAGATCATCGGCCTTGCCCCCGCGTGGACCGGCCAAGCCGACGGGCCTGGCTCCGGGATGGCCGTCCTCCCCAACCGGCGCGGCGACCGCCGTCGCGGCCGGGGCGATCGGCGTGACCGTTGCGCGCGGGGCGGCGGTGATCGGCGTGACCGTTGCCAGGGCTGGCGCGGTCGTGACCGGTTCGGCAGCGGGCTCGGCCGGCCTCTCCTCGCCCCCCAGCCGGCCGCGCAGCCAGGCGCCGACGACGCAGCCGGCGAGATAGGCGACGAAGAACAGCAGCGCCGTCTCCAGCAGCAGGCCGCTGCGGCCGCCGAACCAGCGCAGCAGGGCGACCGCCAGGCCGATCAGCCAGACCGCGCAACCCCATTTCAGCCAGCCCGGCAGCCAGGGCTCGTCGGCCCGCCGCTCCCAGGACAGCCAGCCGATGACCGCCCCGAGCACGAGGGCGAGGAGGGTCCAGAGCCAGTAGGTCTCGATCAGGTAGATCATGGTCCCCTCCCTCAGTTCACGAGAAAGTCGATCCGGCGGTTCTGGGCCCTGCCCTCCTCCGTGTCATTCGACGCGATCGGGCGGGCGCTGCCGTAGCCGATGGCGGTCAAGCGGACCACGGCGACGCCGGCCGTCTCCAGATAGCCGACCACCGCCTCGGCCCGCTTCCGGGACAGGTCGAGATTGGCCGCGGCATCGCCGGAGGCATCGGTGTGGCCGGAGATCTCGATCCGCGCCTCCGGGCAGCGCTGGGCGACGACCACGAGGTTGTCCAGCAGCCCGGCGGACTCTTGGGAGATCGTCGCCTTGCCGGTGTCGAACAGGATCGTGCCCTTGGCCAGGAGCGTGCTGAACAGGTCCTGGCAGGCGGCGGCGTCCACCGCCGGCTCCGGCGGCTTCACCGCAATCCAGGCATCGGCCGTGTAGCGGCCCGGCAGCGCCGCCGCGAAGGCGCCCTGGATGTCGACCACGGCCTTCTCGTACAGCGCTTGGCCGGACAGCTTGGCGTCGGTGCCGGTGAGGGACAGCGTGCCCTGGGCCAGGCGCGAGAGCGGACCAAGCCCGGCCAGCACCGCATCGGCGAAGCCCTCCGGCGCGCCGGCGCCGAGGGCGAGCTGGTCCTTGACCGTCTCGCCGAAGAACAGCCGCTGCGCCGCGTCCAGGATCCCTTGATGGGTCCGGTCGTCCGGAGCGTAGCCGGACAGGGTCAGGGCGCCGCCCGACTTCTCGGCGCTGAAGGTGTATGGCGAGATGATCGCCGGCGTGACATCGACCGAGGCCAGCTGGAAGCCCTGTGGCAGGCCGGACCGGATCGCCGCGGCGATCGCCGCGGCGGTCACCCCGGGCTTGCCGGAGCCGCTGACCGAGAGCCGGCCGTCGTCGAGCCCGGCCTTGCCGTCGGCCAGCAGCGCCAGCTGCGCCAGGCCGAGCTTCGCGGCGGCCAGGACATCGCCGGCCGGGGCGCCGCGGGCGACCTGCAGCCCGTCGACGATCCTGATCCCGGGGAAGGCCGCGGCCGCCGCGCCCGCCAGCTCGGCCCGCGCCGCCTCCGACGGCACCGCGCCGCCGAGGGTCAGGGTCCGGCCGTCATTCGCCGCGCTCCAGACATAGGGCTTCAGCTCGGGCGGCAGGATCTCCGCCTTGGCCAGGGTCACGCCGGCCGGCAGCGCTTTCGTCGCCGCCATCGCCGCCTGATAAGCCGCCGCGGTCGGCGCCTCGCCGGCGATCGAATAGCCGGCGTCGCTCAGGGCCACGCCGCCATTCGACAGCGCCACCGCCTGGGCGAGGCCATAGGCGGCCGCCGCGGCAAAGCTGCCGGGAGCGCCGGTCGCATAGGTCGCCTCGTCCCGGATCTCGACATCGGGAAACGCCGTCTTGGCCGCGGCCAGGATCGACGCCCGCGCCTCCGGCGTCGGGACGGTGCCGGACAGCACCAGCGCGGCGCCGTCGCGCTTCGCCGACCAGACGAAGGGCTGCGCCGCCGGGGGCGCCGTCGTGGCATCGCTGGCCAGCCGCACGCCGGGGGTCGCCTTCGCCGCGGCGACGGCTTTCGCGGTCCGCTCCGGCGAGAAGGTCAGCCCCGCCACGGCGACGTCGCGGCCGGCGACCTCGGCCCGCGGCGAATCGAGTGCCGTCGTCGCGGCGATCGCGGCGCCGGCGCGGCCCGCGAGGTCGCGCTCGACCGCCCCGGTCTCCAGCCAGTTGGCGAGCAGCCAGAGGACCAGAAGCAGGATCAGCCCAAGCCACCATGTTTTCGGCTGACTCATGTTGCTCCCCCATGTCGTGACCGGAACGGAGGTCCAAACGGAAGATGCGGCCCGGCTGCAACGACGCCCGTTCAAAAAAGGAGGCCAGGCCCGCGGCCAGGAAATCGGCACTCGACACTTGCACGCAAATGCTGGCTTGACGAAGAACAGTCACGATCCTGGTCACGACGACATCAACCGGACAATCAAACCGCTGCCGATACTTGCTCCATAGGATAGTATGCCGCACGGCACGGCCGTTCAAGGGCGCAGCAAAGCGGCCGCCCGGTCGCGGCGGGCCCTTGCCGAGACCATGGCCGCCGGTCTAGTCAACGGACCGGCGACCCCCGTCTGGAGTGATCCCCATGAGCGTCGAGATCGGCAAGCCCGCCCCGGACTTCACCCTGCCCAAGGCCGGCGGCGGGACAGTCTCGCTCTCCGCCCTGCGCGGCAAGAAGGTGATCGTCTACTTCTATCCGAAGGCCGACACCTCCGGCTGCACCAAGGAGGCCTGCGGCTTCAATGACGCGCTGCCGGAGTTCGAGGGCGTCGACGCCGCGATCATCGGCATCTCCAAGGACCCGGTGCCGGCGCTGAACAAGTTCGCAGCGAAATACAGCCTGACCTTCACCCTGGCTTCGGCCAAGGACGACGACACAGTCGAGCGCTACGGCGCCTGGGTCGAGAAGTCGATGTACGGCCGCAAGTACATGGGCATCGACCGGTCGACGGTGCTGGTCGACGAGCAGGGCATCGTCCGCGGCCTGTGGCGCGGCGTGCGGGTGCCCGGCCATGTCGAGGCGGTGCTGGCCGCGGCGCAGGGCCGGAGCTAGCCGTCAGGCCCACCCTCCTCCCGCCCGGCACCGCCGCGGTCCGGCGGTGCCGATTCTCCCTTCGCCGGCGTCCGGCCGCCGCGGCTGGTCCGGCGCGGCAAGGCATCGCCTTTGCCCCGGACATATTGGGACACGAAGGGATTCGCTCGGAAACGCCAACCACACCAAGAAATACTGTTTGCACTTTATTGCATTTATTCATTGTATATTTGATACACGCTTTTGGAAACTCATCGTTTTCCAAATATTCGTATGACCTTCTTGAAATACCCCTCCTATTCATTTGACGCTCTCAACTAGAGAGCGGCTGCCAGACCATTCGGCTGGGGGCCGATCGGCACTTGCCAGGAGGGGACATGAGGAAGGTATTTTTGGGCGGGACGGCCCTCGCCGTCGCGGCAGCGGTCGCCGTGCCGGCGATGGCCGCCGATGCGGATGTGACATCCGGTCTGCAGTTGAAGATCAGCGGCTTCGTCGCGGCGGAAGCCGGCCTGCTGATCAGCTCGGCCAATGACGGACAGTCCCGCGACTACGACTTCAACACCAACGGCCGACTGCAGTTCGACGTCAAGAACGTCACCGACAGCGGGCTCGAATACGGCGCCCGCATCCGGATGAACAACGTCAACCGGGACCAGGACGTCACCGTCGACCGCGAATACCTCTATGTGAAGGGCGGCTTCGGCACGCTGTCCTTCGGCGACCAGCCGCAGACCGCCGGCGACTTCGGCTACTTCTTCGCGCCGGACACGATCCTGAACGCGCAGGGCGGTTACGGCGACAATGTCGACGGCAACTACCGCTACGGCGGCGGCAACTTCTTCTCGCTCGACCCGACCTACCAGTCGGGCCTGGATAAGAGCACCAGCATCAAATACGCCTCGCCGAACATCGGCGGCCTGATCTTCGGGGTCACCTTCACCCCGGTGATCGGCGCCGACACCAGCACCAGCAGCGGCCCGACCGGGCGCGCCGACCTGTCCGACGACGACCAGATCTACGAGAACGCGATCAGCGCCGGGCTGGGCTACGAAGACACGCTGGACGGCACCAGCGTCAAGATCCGCGGCACCGCGTCCCAGGCCAACGGCATCGACGGCTACCACGACCTCGAGACCTACAGCCTCGGCGCCGAGATCGCGAGCGGCGACGTCGATGCCAGCCTGGTCTGGGTCGGCACGCCGAGCGGCTTCGGCTCCGGCCAGACCGACAAGGACTTCAACACGGTCGCGGCCGGCCTCGGCTACAGCCTGGGCGCGGTCCATTTCGGCCTCGGCTACGCCTACACCTGGGCCCAGAAGAACAACGACCTGGGCCAGGACCTGACGGACGGCAAGGACCTGAAGGACAACCATGTCGCCGCCGCCACGGTCAGCTACACCCTGGCGCCGGGCCTGAACACCTATGCCGAGGTCGTCTACGAGATCCAGACCTTCCGCAAGAAGGACGTGGACGACGACTATGTGAAGCAGAGCACCAGCTGGGAGCAGACCACGCTCCTGACCGGGATCTCGGTCGCGTTCTGATCCGTCGCGACGACAGACCCATCCCTTTCCGAACCAAGCTTGAGGACAGATATGAGCAGACGCTTGATGCACGGCGTCGCCGCTGCCGCCATCCTGGCGGCGGCACCGGCGATGGCCCAGCAGGCGACCGGCGTGTATGTCGGCGCCGGCGCCGGCGCGAACATCCTGCAGGACAACGACTTCAGCGTGAAGGGCAGCGGCGCGAACCGCTCCGCCAGCTACGATCCCGGTCCCGCGGGCAACATCTATCTCGGCTATGACTGGGGATCGTTCCGCGCGGATGCCGAGATCAGCCTGCGCAGCAACGATGTCGACAGCGTCAAGAGCAGTTCCGGCACGATCGCCACGAACGGCCATCAGCGCACCATCGGCATCATGGCCAACGGCTACTACGATTTCGAGTTCGGCTCGCCGATCGTCCCCTATATTGGCGCCGGCGTCGGCGTCGCCATGATCAACCAGCAGTGGAAGGCCGGCGGCACCACCTTCTCCGACTTCGACACGGCCTTCGCCTATCAGGGCATCGCCGGCGTGTCCTACAGCTTCGCGCCGAACATGGCCGCGACCGTCGAGTACCGCTACCTCGGCACCACCGCGGCGACGTTCAGCGACGGCGGCGTCTCGGTCAAAGCCGACAGCACCGGCAACCACACGGTCCTGGTCGGCCTGCGCTACACCTTCGGCGCCGATGAGGCGCCCGTGCCGCAGGAGGTCGCGCAGATCTCCCAGGCCCGCAGCTACCTCGTCTTCTTCGACTTCGACAGCTCGAAGCTGACGCCGGAGGCTAGGCAGATCGTGGCGTCCGCCGCGGCCGACGCCCTGCAGGGCAACAGCGCCCGGATCGACGTCACCGGCCACACCGATCGGTCCGGCTCCGACAAGTACAACCAGGCGCTGTCGACCCGGCGGGCCGAGGCGGTGCGCCGCGAGCTGGTGGCCGACGGCGTCGCCGACGGCCTGATCGTCACCCGCGGCGTCGGCGAGGCCGACCCGCTGATCCCGACCGCCGACGGTGTGCGTGAGCCGCAGAACCGCCGGGTCGAGATCGTCCTGAACTGAGCGACGCCATGGGCGTGGCTGGAGGCCCCGGCCACGCCC
>NZ_JBQJIK010000087.1:0-33515 GCF_052078665.1 Inquilinus sp. CA228
ATCAGGCTGGACAGAGGACTTCCACCTCCAAGCTGTCGATCATGCTCGGCACACCGTAGGGTGGGCTCGCGACAGCGAACCCAACACCATCATCGCAATGTTGGGTTCGCGAATGCGAACCCAACCTTGTATTAGCGCGACGGATCTAGTCCGCGCGCAGCTGCAGCAACCTTCGGGTCGCAGCTTCACCCTCGTCGAGATCCACGAAGGGTCCTGCCCGGCGCTGATCGATCAGTGTTCGGAGGGCCTGGAGCTCTGTCTCACGAATCTCATCATCGCGCCGCAGCATGTCGAGCCCGCGCTGGAGCACCGCGCTGAGGCTCGGGTACTGCCCGCTGTCGACGAGGCCGCGGGCATAGGCTTCCTGGTCGTCGGTCAGCGAGATCGAGATCTTGACGGTCATGGTCGCCTCCTGCCGTCTTATTCTACCAAACAGTACCCCAAGCCGTGCGATTTGCTGCCGGCGTTCCCGGAATAGCGGCCGAATCCGGTATGCTTCACCGGTCAACCGGAAGAGGTCCGCGATGAAGATCGTTCTGGCCGCGACGGAGACCCGGCTCGCCGATGCCTGGGAGACGGCTTTCGCCGGTCTCGACGATGTCCGGGTCCATCGTGGCTCGATCTTCGATGTCGCCTGCGACGCCGTGGTCAGCCCGGCGAACAGCTTCGGCTTCATGGATGGTGGCATCGACGCGCTGTATCTCGACCGGTTCGGGGTCGAGGTCCAGACCCGGCTCCGCCGCCTGATCCTGGACCGCCACCATGGCGAGCTGCCGATCGGCAGCGCCGAGGTGGTCGAGACCGGCGACCCGACGCAACCCTTCCTGATCGCCGCGCCGACCATGCGGGTGCCGATGGTGCTGGGGCCCGAGACGGTCAATCCCTATCTGGCGACCCGCGCCGTGCTGCTGCTGACGAGGCACGGCACCTTCCCCACCGGGGAACGCCTGTCGGACCGCGTGCGCACCATCGCCTTCCCGGGCATGGGAACCGGCGTCGGCCGGGTTCCGGCCGAGATCTGCGCCCGACAGATGCGGACGGCGGTCGACGAATTCCTGCTGGACGGCTACCGGATGCCGAAAAGCTGGGCAGAAGCCAGCGAGCGGCACCAGCGCCTGTACACCGACCGCCCGACCCGGCTGCAGTACTGACCCTCAGTCCGCATGCACCTGCACCGCCGGCCCGCTGGTTCCCTTCTTGGGCTTGCGCAGCAGGATCAGCAGCGGGATCGCCGCGATCGCCAGCACCATCAGCAGCTTGAAGTCGTCGATATAGGCGATCAGCGACGCCTGCTGGTTGACCAGCTGGTCGATCATGGCGCGGCCGGTCGTGGTGCCTGGGGACATCATCTCCGGCAGCTGCTGCACCGCCGGGCTGAAGGCGGTGACGTGCTCGCCCAGCAACTGGTGGTTCGCCTGGGTGTTGCGGGTCAGCAGCGCGGTCACGACCGAGATGCCGATCGAGCTGCCGAGGTTGCGCGACACGCTGTAGATGCCGGCGCCCTCGTCGAGATAGAGCCGCGGCAGGGTCGAGAAGGCCATGGTCGACAGCGGCACGAAGACCAGGCCGAGGCCGGCGCCCTGAATGACCCCGTCCAGCATGAACTCGGTGGTCGAGATGTCGAGGTTGTAGCCGCTCATCCGCCACAGCGAGCCGATGATCATGGCCAGGCCCAGCAGCAGCAGCAGGCGGGTGTCGACCTTGCCGATCAGCCGGCCGACCACCATCATCGCCGCCATGGTGCCGATGCCGCGCGGCCCCATCACCAGCCCGGCCGTCACCACCGGATAGCCCAGCATGGTCTGCAGGAACGGCGTCGCCAGCGCCATGACGGCGTAGTAGATCGAGCCGACGATGGAAATGACGACCACCGCGACCACGAAGTTGCGGTCAGTGAACAGCCGCGGCCGGACGAACGGCGCCTCCGCCGTCAGCAGATGCACCACGAACATGTAGAAGCCGAGCGCGGCCAGCACCGTCTCGATGATGATCTCGATCGAATTGAACCAGTCCTGGTCCTGGCCGCGGTCGAGCATCATCTGCAGGGCGCCGATGCCGAGGCTGAGCAGGCCGAAGCCGAGCCAGTCGAACCGCTTCGACTCCTGGCGGCCGCTGTCGGGCATGAAGAACAGCATGCCGGCGAGCGCCAGGGCCCCGATCGGCACGTTGATGTAGAACACCCAGCGCCAGGAATAGTGGTCGGTCAGCCAGCCGCCGATGACGGGCCCCAGGACCGGCCCGACCATGACCCCGATGCCCCAGATCGCCATCGCCTGGCCGCGCCGCTCCGGCGGGTTGATGTCGATCACCGTGGCCTGCGACAGTGGCACCAGCGGCGCGCCGAACACGCCCTGCAGCAGCCGGAAGCCGACGATCTCGGTCACGTTCTGGGCCAGGCCGCACAGCACCGAGGCGGCGACGAAGCCGACCACCGCGATGACGAACAGGTTCTTGCGGCCGATCCGGCTGACCAGCGCGCCGGTCACCGGGGTCATGATCGCCGCGGCGACGATGTAGGAGGTCAGGACCCAGTTGATCTGGTCCTGGTTGGCGCCGAGATTGCCCTGCATGTAGGGCAGGGCGATGTTGGCGATGGTGGTGTCCAGCGCCTGCATGATGGTCGCCAGCATCACGCAGACCGTGATCATTCCCCGATGGGGGACGGCCTCAGCGGGGTTGCTCATCACTGCGCCCCGAAGGCGGTGCCCCCGATGAAGGGCAGGCCGCGCACATGGCCGGTGTCGATCGAGACCTCGGCGCTCATGCCCGCGCGCAGCTGCGGCTTGCCGGCGGTGTCGACGACGACGCGGACCGGGATGCGCTGGGTGACCTTGACCCAGTTGCCGCTGGAGTTCTGCGGCGGCAGCAGCGAGAACTCGGCGCCGCTGGCGGGGCTCAGGCTTTCGACCTTGCCGCTCCAGTTCACGCCCGGATAGGTGTCGACCGTGACCGTTACCGGCTGCCCGACCACGACATGGGTCAGGTCGGTCTCGTTCAGGTTGGCGTCGATCCACAGCTTGTCGGACCGCACCACGGCCAGCACCGGCGTCCCGGCCGCGACCATGGCCCCGGGCAGCACCGCATCGGCCTTGGCGGCGATGCCGGCGAAGGGCGCCCTGACCTGGGTGTGGTCGAGGTCGAGCTGGGCCTGGTCGCGATCCGACACGGCCTGGGCATAGGGCGGGTACTTCTCCAGCGGCAGGTTCTCGTCGGCGCCGAGCTTGGCCAGGGTGACGTCGATCTGGGTCTGCGCCACCTGGACGAAGATCGCGGCCGCCGTGTGCAGGATGCTGGCCTGGTCGAGCGCCGACTGCGAGGCGTTGTCGTTCTTGGCCAGGGCGGAGGTGCGGTCGAGCTCGCGCTGCTCATAGGCCGCGCCGGCCGCGGACACCTGCTGCAGCGCCCGCGCCTGGGCCAGGCTGGCCTTGATGCCCTGGTAGTCGAAGGTGGCGCTGCGCATGGCGGCCTCGGCGCGCTCCAGCGCATAGCGCGGCGCCCGGTCGTCGATCCGGAACAGCACCTGCCCGGCCTGGACCGGCTGGTTGGTGGCGACGTCGATGCCGACCAGCCGGCCGGAGATCTCCGGCGCGACCGACACCGTGTCGGCATGGACATAGGCGTTGTCGGTGCCCGCGTAGCGGCCGCCCATGGCGTAGAGCACCAGCCCGACCGCCGCCACGACCAGCGGCACGCCGGCCAGCAGCACCAGGCGCAGGCCGCGCCGGCGCGGCTTGACCGGCGGCGGCGCCGGCGTGTCGCTCGCCTGCTGCGAAGGCTTCAGGGTGGTGTCGTTGCTACCGTCCGGCATTTCTCAGCACCGCTTGGCGGCATCGGCCGCCGGTTCATCGGACTCACAGGTCAGCCTGGTCTTCAGGAGTTGCAGGTCGCCGATCAGCCGGGCCATGACCTCGGCCGGCAGCCGGGCGCTGTAGTCGTCCTGCCACTGCGCGATCACCGACTCGAGCAGCTCGACCACCGGCCGGGCCGGCGGCAGCAGATGCAGCGAATAGGCGCGCCGGTCGTTCGGATCGCGCCGGCGCTCGACCCAGCCCCGGGTCTCCATCCGGTCGAGCAGGCCGGTGACGGTCATCTTCTCGACGTCCAGCAGCTCTGCCAGACGCGCCTGGGTGATGCCGGGGTTCCGATCAAGGAAGATCAGCACCCGGTATTGCGGCCGGGTGAGGTCCAGACCGGCCGCGCGCACCCGCTCGTCGAAGCGGCGGCGCAGCAGCTGATCGAGATCCTTGATCAGGGTGTGGAGACCGACGAGAGGCTTGATCTCGCTCATAAAGACTAAACGACCTGACTGTAAACTGCCTTACTATATGGTCGCTGACCGATCTCCGCAAATGACAGACCTATGGGTGCAGCGCAGGGCTGCCGACAGGAATTCGCGCAGCAGGGACGGAAGGATCAGGTTCTCAGCGCAGCCACACCCGCGCGGTCGCGGTGGCACCGGTGGCGTCGATCACGGTGATCTGCGCGGCGCCCGGGCCCGGCGGGGTCCAGTCGGCGTCGCGCTTCAGCGGCGAGGACGGGATCGGCCTGCCGTCGACCAGCCACAGGAACGGCCGGCGCCCGCCGGTGGCGACCAGGGACAGCGAGCCGAAGCGGTCGCCGTCCTGCGGCCGCTCCACCGCCGCGCCGTCGGCCGGGAAGGCGATGACCAGGGGCTCGAGCCCGGCCAGCGACGGCAGCGGCGCCACCGTGACCGGGCCGGAGGCCAGCCGCTTCAGCCGCGGCGGCAGGTCCTCCGCCCGCAGCACCGGCGTGCCGGACGGCGCCGGGCCGACCACGTCGCGGGCCGGCGGCGGCAGCAGGGCGAAGGCGCGGAACAGCAGCGGCGCCGCGGTGTTGCGGCCGAAGCGGTCGGGGCTGGGCGACCCGTCCGGCCGGCCGACCCAGATGCCGATCGTGTGCTCGGCGTCGAAGCCGATCGCCCAGGCGTCGCGGAAGCCGTAGGAGGTGCCGGTCTTGAAGGCGATGCGACGGCCATCGCGCATCAGCCCGGGATCGGCCATCGCCACCGGCGGCGGCGCCGAGGCGAGGATATCGGTGACGTACCAGGCGGCGGAGGCGTCGAGGATGTGCGGCCCGTCGCTGCCGGAGGGCGGGGCGTCGGCGCGCCAGACCAGGTCCGGCAGGATGCCGCCGCGGGCGATGCCGGCATAGAGGCGGACGAGGTCGAGCAGCGTGGTGCCGCCGCCGCCCAGCGCCACGGCCAGGCTGGGCAGCACCGTTGGGTCGTCGAAGCGTAGCGGCGCGCCGGCCTGGCGCAGCCGGGCGGCGAAGCGGGCCGGGCCGACATGGTCCAGCATCTGCACCGCCGGGATGTTCAGCGACCGCTGCAACGCCTCGCGCACCGAGACCTCGCCGGAGTAGCCGGGGTCGAAATTGGTCGGGGCGTAGTCGCCGAAGCGCATCGGCAGGTCCAGCACCACCGTCTCCGGCAGGATGATCCGGTCCTCGAACCCCATGCCGTAGATGAAGGGCTTGAGCGCCGAGCCCGGCGAGCGCACGGCGCGGGCGAGGTCCATCTGGCCGTCGCGCCGCTCCTCGAAGAAGGTGCCGGAGCCGAGATAGCCGACCACCCGCCCGGTGGCGTTCTCGACCACCGCCGCCGCCAGGTTGCTGCTGGCGTCGAGGCCGCGCAGCGAGCGGTCGGCCAGCTCCTCCAGCCCCGCCTGCAGCCGGCCGTCGATGGTGCTGCGCAGCACCTCCTGGCCGCGGTTGTCGGCGAGCAGCCGTTCGGCCAGGTGCGGCGCCCGGAACGGCAGCGGCTGCCGGGACGCGGGGGTCGGCTGCTCGGTCGCCTCGCGCGCCGCCTCGGGGTCCAGCGCCCCGGCGGCGGCGACGCGCAGCAGCACCCGGTCGCGCGCCGCCCGCGCCGCCTGCGGGAAGCGGTCGGGCCGCAGCCGGGTCGGCGATTGCGGCAGCGCCACCAGCAGCGCCGCCTCGCCGGGGGTCAGCAGCTTCGGCTCCTTGCCGAAATAGGCCAGCGAGGCGGCGCGCACGCCTTCGAGATTGCCGCCGAACGGGGCCAGCGTCAGGTAGATGCCGAGGATCTCGTCCTTCGAGTAATGCGCCTCGAGTTGCAGCGCCCGCGCCATCTCGATCAGCTTGGAGCCGAGGGTGCGCGGCCGCGGTTCGAGCAGGCGCACCGCCTGCATGGTCAGGGTCGAGGCGCCGGAGACGACGACGCCATGCCGGACCATCTGGCCGAAGGCGCGCGCAGTCGACAGCGGATCGACGCCGAGATGCCGGCGGAAGCGCTTGTCCTCATAGGCCTGCAGCAAGGCGAGGTAGAGCGGCGACACGTCCGCGACCGTCGCCTGCAGCCGCCAGGTGCCGTCGCGGGCGGTGAAGGCGCGCAGCAGCTGCCCGTCCTTGTCGAGCACGATGGCGGAGCGGTCGAGATAGCGGTCGAGCACCGGCGGGTAGCGCGCGTCGAGCCACAGCGCCGTGGCGACGAGCAGCGCGGCGAGCGCGATGCCCGCCCCCGCCCCGATCGCGATCCGCCGCCAGATGCCCCGAGCCACTGTCATGCCGCTAGTCTAGCGCAGCCGGTGGCGGATTGATGGCCGGAGCGAGGAGAGGAGCCGGCTCTCCCCCTCACCCTCCCGTCGCCTGCGGCGCCGGGCCCCTCCCTCTCCCCGAGAAGAAAGAGACCTAGCATTTCTGCGGCTTTCGGCGAGGCATCGCGGGTCATATAAGCACCGCGGAAGCGCGGCATTGGGCGACATGGGTGACGGTCGGACGCGGGTTCGGCATCATCCTGGCATGGTTGACGATTCGGTTCCAGGCGGGCCCCCGGCGGGCTTCATCTACCTGCTGGACGCGGTGTGGATGCTGTGCGAGGAGAAGGGCCTGAGCGAGGCCGAGGCGGAGGCGCGCCTCCTGCTGGCGCTGGCCTATGGCTACCTCATGGCGGATCGCTGGAGGATCGCCTACACGAGCTGGGACCCGAGCGGCTACCAGCCCGTCTCCATGACCTTCTGGCGGAAGGCGCGGCGCATGGGCAAGAGCCTGCCGGCCGAGCGCAGCGACATCATCGAGGAGGCTCGGTTCCGAACCTGGATGGACGCCGGCATGCGGGTCTCAATGCCGGTGAGGGTTCGGATCGGCGCCGACGAGGACCTGCCCGATCCGGAGCGGGGCGACGACGACATTATACCGTTCCCGGCTCCCGCCGATGTTGGGCAGGAGCAAGGGGCAACTGAGTTGTCTGATGGCCCGGCATCGACGACGGCGGCACAGGCCGCAGCCGATCCCCCGGCTCTGACCCGGCGGGTGTCGACGGCGGCGGCGATAACCGCCTGCAAGGACGATTTGGTCCGGCGGATGCTGGCGGGGGCTAAGGAGCCCGGCAAGACCAGGGACCAGTACCTCAAGGAGTTCATGGACGGCCGATCGGACCTGCTCATGAACGGCGCCCGCACCGCCTGGAGGCTGGCGATCGAGGAGACCGAGGGGCGCCGCGACGACTCCTGGACTAAGCCCGGCCAGCCCTACTAGGGCACTGCCGAATTCGATCGGCCAATCGATTGGCATTCGATTGGCGGATCGCCCGTCCCGCCAATTGCTCTGAACACCGCAGAAATCCTCGATCCAGATTCCGCTCGGCCAATCGATTGGCATTCGATAGGCATTCGATAGGCGAGTATTGGCCGATCGATTGATTTCATCTTTTCATCAACCATTATTTGCCGCAGCCTCTGAGCGCAGGATGTTTCCTGAAGCAATACAGAGAGGCTGATCATGAAGACCTGGCCGGAATGGATGCGGGTGCCCGACGTCGTCGAGTACGCCGGCGTGTCGAAGCCCACCCTCGATCAGTGGAGGGTCCGCGGTGAGGGCCCGCGCTACACGAAGCGCGGCAGGTTGGTCTGGTATCGCAAATCCTGGATCGACGAATTCTTTGAGGCCGGGATGCGGACCTCGACCAGCGAGCGCGTCTCGGACGAGGTCGCCTGATCCCCAACAACAGCAAGACAGCAAGGAGGGTCACGTCGTGAAGACGCCGCCCGAAGAAAAACGCCGCCCGGATGGGAGCCGGACGGCGGGGGGAGACGCGGATGACAAAGCCTTGGAACGGCACCAGGATACCGCGCTCGCTGCCCCCGCCGCAAGGCACCGCATCGACTTGATCGGCCATGGAGCCCGGCGGTGAGCGGGCAGATCGACTTCAGGTCTCTGCGCGATGCCCTGCCGCTGCACGACCTGATCGCGGCCCACATCCAGGTAGCGCGCTCGGGCCCCAACTGGACGGCCTGCTGCCCGTTCCATCAGGACTCGACCCCGAGCTTCACGATCTTCCCGGATCAGCGATTCTTCTGCTTTGGCTGTGGTGCCAGTGGCGACGGCGTGGACTTCCTGCGCGGCTATCACGGGATCAGCGTGCGCGAGGCCGTCAAGCTGGTGTCGGGCCGGGCTGCGCTGCCGGTGTCGCCACCGCTCTCGCCAGCCCAGCCCTACGCCCGCCAGGACGAGGCCGGCGAGGCCGAGCGGATCGCCTGGGCCCTGGCGCGCTGGGCCCAGGCCCGGCCGATCCTGGGCACGCTGGCCGAAGTGTACCTGGTGCAGGATCGGGGCCTCCCCGCCGAGGTGCTGGCCGGCCGCGAGCACTGCCTGGGGTGGGACAGGCGGCGCGGCGAGATGCTGGCGCTGATGGTCAACCCGGTGTCGGACACGCCGTGCGGCATCCACCGATTCCATCTCGACGACCAGGGCCACAAACTGAGCCGCAAGATGCTGGGCAAGGCCGCCGTCGTGCCGTTGTCGGCCAGCAGCGAGACGACCGAGGGCTTGGGCATCACCGAGGGGGTCGAGGACGGCCTGGCGGTGCTGGCCTCGGGCTGGGCTCCGATCTGGGCCTGCGCCACAGCCGGCGGCATCGAGCGGTTTCCGATCCTCGCCGGCATCGAGGCACTGACCATTTTCGCCGATCCCGATCCGACCGGAATGCAAGCGGCCGAGACGTGTGCCCGGCGGTGGCGGGCGGCAGGCCGTGAGGTCGCAATCAACACGAAGAAGAAGGGGATGTGAGATGACGAAGGCAGACCCGAACAGCCGGTACAACGAGGACCCGGCCGAGATCCTGCAATCCGCTGATAAGCAGTGGGACCAGATGCGCCGGGAACAGCAGAACGGACACGATCCCGGCCAGGGGAGCCTGACGACGGAGGAGATCAAGGCCATCGCCATCGCGCGGTTCGGCCACCCCTTCGCGCAGGCGCCGAGCGGCTTGCTGCTGTTCGAGGGCGACCGGATCGCGGTGGACACCTTTGGGCCAAACAAGGGGCTGGTCCGCGACACCGAGACCGGCGAGGAGTATTGGCTGTCGGCCAATGGCGCCGCCGAGATGCCGGCTCCGGCCGCGGAGGAGACGACGGTCGAGCTGGTGGTCGAGGCGCCTGCCGAGCCCAGCCCGCGACCGCAGCGCCACCGGCCCAAGAAGGCGAAGACCAGGGCCAAGGCCAAGGCCAAGGCCAAGGTCAACGGTGTCGATCCGCCTCCAGCGGCGGAGGTGCCGTCCGATCCCGAGGCCCAGCCCGAGGAGCCGGACCAGCCGGCCCAGGAGGCGCCGATCGAGCAGTCGGATCAGCCGACAGATGCGGAGGCCGCCCCGGACGAGGGCATGGCCCAGGCCAATGGGCACGACAGGACGACCAATGCCGGCGGCGCCCGCAAGGCACGAGGTGACCACGAGCCGCAGGGCCGGTCCCTGGTCCTGCCGGAGCCCGCCCCCTGGGGTTATGCCGTCGACGGCGCGGCGCTGCTCGATGATCTCGTAGATACCATCCTGACCTGTCTGGTCATGCCGAAGGAGGCGGCGGTGGCGATGGCGTTGTGGGTGATGCACGCCCATGCCTTCGACGCCGCCGAACACACCCCCCGCCTGCTGTTCACGTCGCCGGTGAAGCGGTGCGGCAAGAGCACGGCGCTCCGGGTGCTGGCCGATCTCGTGCCCAGGCCTCTCGATGTCGTGTCGGTGACGGCAGCGGCGCTGTTCAGGACCATCGAGAAGGCGTCGCCCTGCCTGCTGGTCGACGAATTCGACGCCTCGGGGCATGGCGACGACGATGTCCGCGCCATCATCAACGGCGGCCATCTCCGTGGCGGCAAGATCGTGCGGTGCGTCGGGAATGACTTCGAGCCCCGTTACTTCATGGTGTCAGCGCCGCTCGCCATCGCCGCCATCGGCCGGGTCCATGCGACGATCGAGGACCGGGCGGTGATGATCCCAATGCGGCGGCGCAAAGCCTCGGAATCGGTCGAGCGGTTCCGCGCCGGGCAGGCGAGCCTGCATGTCCTGGCCCGGAAGGCGGCGCGCTGGGCCGCCGACCACCTGACGCGGTTGAAGGACACCGACCCCAGCATCCCGGCTGGGCTCAACGACCGTGCCGCCGACAACTGGCGCCCCCTCCTCGCCATTGCCGACAGGATCGGCGGTGACTGGCCCGTGCGCGCCCGCAGCGCCGCCTCGGTCCTGTGCGGCCAGGGCGACGACCTGGAGGCGGCGGAGCTGGGGGTCCAGCTCCTGATCGACATCAAGGCGGTGTTCTACGATCGCCAGGTCGAGAAGCTGAGTTCAGCCGATCTGATCGAGTCCCTGATCGGCGAGGAGACGATGCCGTGGGGCGAGATCGAGCGCGGTCGGGCCCTGACCGTCCGTGGCCTCGCCAGCCGGCTGCGCCGGTTCGAGATCCGGCCGAAGACGATCCGGTTCGATTCCCAGCCGAAAGCCAAGGGCTACGAGCGCGACGCCTTCGCCGAGGCGTGGGATCGCTACTGCCCATGAGAGAGCCCTTCCCTCCTACCCCCCTTTATCCGTGACATCCGTGACAACCCAGCGTTTCTGCGGCTTTGCGGCCGCGTTTCATCCGTGACACGGGGGAACGCATCCGTGACCTGTCACGGATAGAGAATCGCAAAAAGACAAGCAAAATCAACGATGTCACGGATGTCACGGATAAAGGAGGGGGTAGGAAGGACGGTGAGGGAAAGGCGAGCTGACCATGGCCGAGATCCCGTCCAGCGCGGACGGGGAAACCGCCCGGCCACGATGCCGGGCACCAACTGGAGGAGACAGACATGGAGACGAAGACCGCGCACAGCGGGCCGCACAGGGCCGGGCCGCCGCGGGGCCACCACCTAGCGGCCCTGCGGCCCGAGGCCCCTGCAGGGCCGCCGGAGCGCGCCGGCCCACGAATGCAATCAAGGTGACACGGGTGACGTGACCATGCCCCCTGCCGACCGCATCGCCATGACAGTCGATCTCCTGCGCCGGGCCCTGCGCGAGGAGGCCGACGCGGTGCTGACCGGCGATGATCGGGTGGATCGCGACACCGCCGCCCGGCTGCTGCGGGTCGCTCCCCAGACCCTCGATCAATGGCGAAAGCTGGGCCAGGGCCCCGCGCACTATGCCCGCGGCTGGGACAAGGGGCGGGTCTCCTATCGCTTGCACGACATCGCCCAATACATCGAGCAGGGCCGCTTCGAGAACGGGCAGCCCGATCGGATCGGTATGAACCCGGAATGACCCACCTGCCCGGCCGAGCCACGATGGACCATCGCCACCATCGAGGACCCTGCCCGTGGCCCCGACCCCGTTGCCCGCTGAATTCCATCTATTGGCCCGTGCCCTCCTGGCCGGCCGGGGCGACCCCCTGGCCGCGGCGCTGTTCGTCGAAGGGGCCCAGCCGGAGTCAAGGGCCGCGCGCATCCTGCGCGCCGCCGTCGCCGCCGGCACCATCAGCGACCCTGCCTGGGCCGGCGCCCTGTCCGGCTATCGCATGGTGTCGGACAGCTTCATCGAATCCCTCCGGCCGGCCAGTGTCTTCGTCAGGCTATTCGAGGATCGCGCGCTGCGGGTCATCCCGATCGGCATCGCCATCGCCGTCACCACCACCGGCGCGACCGGCTCGGCCCCGGCCGAGGGCAAGCCGAAGCTGATCAGCCGCTTGACCCTGACGGCCGATCAGACCCAACCGAAAAGGGCCACGGCCGTTGTGGTCACCGGCGCCGAGCTGGCCCGCTCGACCACGCCTGGCGCCGCCGCCCTGCTGGCGGCCGAGCTGAAGGGTGCCGTCACCGCCGCGCTCGACGACGCCTTCATGGCCACCATCAGCGAGGGGGTGACACCAATCGTCTCCAGCGGCTCGACCCCTGCCCAGATCGCCGACGACCTGAGGGCGATGCTGAGCGCCGTTAACACCACGGGCGCCGGCCGCCTCTACTGGATGGGCGACGCCGAGATGGCCAATGGCTTCTCGACCGCGACCACGACCTCCGGCGCCCCCGCCTATCCAGGCACGAGCCCGAACGGCGGCGAGTTGATCGGCGTGCCGTTCCTGGTCACAGACACCCTCGCGGCCGGCGAGATGATCCTGGTCGACGCGGCCGGACTCGCGGGAACGATCGATCTCGCGGTGCTCGACAGCGCCAATCACGCCACCCTGCAAATGGCCGATGATCCCATCGATGGGCCGGCTGCACTGGTGTCGCTCTGGGCGACGGATTCGGCGGCGCTGAGGTGCGAGGTCTGGTACGCGCTGGAGAAGATCCGATCCAACGCCGCGGCCCAGCTCACCGGACTCAACTTTGGAGGTACGACCTAATGGCAAAGCCCTTGACCGAGGCGGAGCACGCGATCCGCGATGCGGCGTACTGGACACCGACCAAGCTGGCCCAGAAGGACGAATCCCTGGACAGCCGGATCGATGAATCGGCGGAGCAGTTGCGCGAGGAGATCGCCGCGCTGCGCCGCAGGGTCGAGCAGTTGGAGCAGGCCCATGGCTGACCCGATCAAACGATACTGGCCCGGCGCGACCTTCGCGCCCGGCTCCGTCGTCTGGCACAACGGCAGGCGCTGGCTGTCGCTGTTGCAGACCGGCTACGCGCCCGGCGTCGGCAGCGGCCACTGGGTCCTGTACCCCGAGCCCAGGCGTCGTGCCCGCCCCGTTGCCACGGCCCGGCACGCCACGCCAGCCCCCACCGCTCGGACCGTGTTCCCGACGCAGGAGCAAAGCCGACAGCGTGCCGCGGAGGTGCTGGCCGATGCCCTGGAGAAGGCAACGGCCGACCGCGCTCCCGCCGCCAAGAAAGCGCTGCGCTTCACGACTGAGACGCTCGACACGCTCGCCGCCTCGGATGCCGCGATCTTCGTCGCGGCCGACCTTGAGGCCAGGGTGCGCGACGAGGCGCTCGCCGAGGAACTGGCCGAACTGCGCTTGCGCCTCGACGCCCATGTGGGCAAGACCCGTAGAGATTAGAAGGGCCGGTCAGGCACGACTGCACGGTAGGCTTTGTCTATCCATCCCTCGCGCTCGTCGTTATGAGCCTCCCAGAAGGCTTGCAGGTCTGGTAAACGCTTGGCCGCGATGAAAGGATCTTCAAGATGCGCAAATTGATCATACTGCGGGATTGGGACCGCCGCACCGCGCCATTGCCCCAGCAAGACCACTGACAGTCCATGATAGACTGAAAATAGTAGATAGTGGGCTTTAGCATATTCATCGAGTTTCATGCCAGCACGAAGCCCCGCAGCCTGAGCGCGCGAGAAGGAATCGGCCGCGTGTGCAATACTCTTGTTCCTGAGCGCGAGGATGTCTTCGAATACTTGATCGCCCAAAAAGGCGTCAAGTCTGTCAAAGAAGGCAATTTCGATTAAGTCCGATCGATCGCGCGTTGCGGGCGTAACGCCAGAAATTTTATCGAAAAGCTCATGCTGTCTTTTCGCCGCGTCCCACGCATTGGGTCCGGTGGTGTCCATCCACGTTGAGGTCACACCACCGCTTTCATTGGCATCTGCCACCATCTTCGTGATTTCGACGGTCTGCGCTGCCTCCCAGTCGTAGGGAAGGGCATCTTGAGCGACGAAGTTTTCACGCGTTATTAGATCGCGGGCGAGTCTCATCTCGTCCACGACGCGCCGCAGTGAGATTACACCCTTCTTCGGGTGCTTAGGATTCGACCATTCAAGAAGCCGGCTTATGGCGATCACCTGCCCTGCGACATAGCCTCGGTCGAGCATGGCAGCGAGGAGCGGAGCCACGGACGCATTGGGGCCATCGGCTTGGGCAAAGCGCCGCGCCTCATTTGCCGATCTCCAGGCCGCATCTTGCCATAGCATATCGCTAAACTGACCGGAAATTGCATGGGCCTCGTCACCGTTTAGCAACTCGTCCCATTGCTCAAGCTTCTGCCGGAACTCCGCCAATCTGCCTCGATCAGACACGTCGCAATCCGCAATCTTATAGCGGAACAATTGCCGGGCGGATTTTGTCACCATTGCCATCTCAGTCTGCCTCATCGGCCTTTGGGTCTAAGCGATGCTATCCGCGCCACCGAATCCGATCCTATGACGCAGCTGTTGCATATCAGAGTTTTGATGTCATGTTGCGCGACCGGCTAAGGGTCGAATCCGACCAAGAGGCATCGCCCATCAGTCTGACAAGGCATGGAGGCTCGAAGGGGGCGGGGCCTCGCGAAACTTGGCCCCGTCGGGCCGGGGGCGGCGCGGGCTATCTCGATTTGGACGCCGCACTATCCCGACCGGGGGGCAACCCGATGCCGAAGCCCTTGAGACCCCGCGGTCTCTCGCCTGCATCCCCAAGCCAACCCCGGCGGCACCGCAAGCGCATCCTGGTGCCTGGGAAGGATCGATGCGAGAAGGGCCGGGATCCACTGCCGGCCGACTTGTTGGCGATGCCCGGTCTCGACTGGGCGGCGGTTTGCCGCTCGACGACCATCCGAAACCCTGGCCGGCGCCACGCGTTGGCGTCGTCAGTCGGTCTTGCTCGATCCCAACGCAGAGCTAAGCTTGTGTATTTCTTTTCTTAGAACATCTTCTTTGAGAATTCTTTGTCTTTCTGAAAGCTCTTGTTCCAATATGAGTAATATAGAGGACAGAAGCATTGGAAAATACTGCATACAGGTCTCATCCGATAACTCGTGAACACCTTTGCTGAGAATTCCATATATAGTCTTATTTTCATATAGAAACCTTGGCAAGGTATCTCGCAATGCCTCGATTCGCTGTGGAATATCTAGTCGCTCAATGTCGGCATCAAATGTTCCATTTTCTCTCGCTAATTTTGCATGATTATTAAGAAGATGCTCGATTATTCTTCTAAGATACACAACAGCTCCAATGCCATGATCATGCGTCGCTAAGGTCATGGCTGACTCCAGCTCGCGAATGCCACCATCGTATATAACCTTGCTGTATTTTCTCAGGCCTCCCCTGGATATTGAGACCATCGAGGGATACTGGCCAATCTTGATTAATTTTCCTTTCTGAACTGTAAACCAATATCTCATCTTATGCGCATGATTTCTGGCACAATACAATTCTATATTAATAGTATTTCCTTCAATGATTTTAATGGTCTGTTTCGCTACTGCGACGGTCACTACGCCACTCCCTGCGCCGCCGCCATTTGAAGCTAGGGAGTCCCTCCGGAAGGTAGAATCCTTCCCACATTCAGTACAGTGGCAGTCAATGACAATACTTCCGAAAACCAGTTGTTCAAATATGGGCTCGCCGGTATCTCCTAATTCTATAGGAGAGTAGAATGGAGTTGTTACTAGCAACTCGGTGACGTTGGAGGCCAATGCGCTTCTCCTGTTTTTCTAAAAATGCGTTCGCTATAGCGATATTCTGACGGTCGGATAGCCCCTGGAGCGCGGACGAGTGGCAGGGCGGTAAATTCGTATCTCTGACCCAAGAGTATCAAAGCACCCAGTCAAATGGTACTCACGGGTCACTGGACGGAGTCGCCGGGGTGCGCGCGTGTCAGGAGACCACCGCAGGGCGCAGCGGCACGATATTGCCGCCGACGATCTGCATCACCCGCTTGGCCCAGAGGTGCAGAGCCTCGGACCGCTCGCTGTAATATTCGTACAGATTGTAGACCGCGGCGACGCCGCTGATCTCGCCATCGGTGTGGTTCAAGATCTTGTCCGAGATGTGCGGTGGCACCTTCAGCCGGGCCATGCCGTGGGTGATGGTGCGCCGGAAGTCGTGCAAGACCCAGCGCGGCAGATCCGCGCCCTCGGCACCCTCCTCCACAAGGATCTTGCGGATCAGCGCGGCCAACTCCCGACGCTTCCCAGACCAGCCGGTCAACGGCCTGGAGCCGAGGCTGGAGAACACGTAGACGCTCGCCTTGCCAGCCTTGTCGGTCCTGCGCGGCAAGGCCCGCAGCAGGGCCACGGCCTCTGGCGCCAGATGGACGAGATGCGGCTTCTCGTTCTTCGACCGGGCTGGCGGGATGGTCCACAGCGGATCGTCGCCGTCGAGGTCGAGTTCCGACCATTCCATGGCCGAGACCTCCTCGCGGCGCTGGCCGGTCAAGGCGATCATCTGCACCGCCTTGCCGTAGGGATAGCCCAGCCGCTCCGAGGCCCGCCAAATCAAGCGGATCTCGTTGTCGGTGTGATGCCGGTCGCGCTTCACCTTGGGCGATGGCAGGGGCACCCGCTGGGCCGGCGAGGTGGCGATCAGGTCGTGCTCCTCGGCCCAATTCAGTAGGTGCTGGCCGGCGGCGATGGTCCGGTTCGCCTGGGCCGGGGCGTTCCGCTTCATCAGCCGGTCGCCGACCTTGAGCAGATCGCTCTTGCGGATCTCGGCCAGCATGGTCGTCGCCCCCCATTCCGGCACGACGTCCTTCTCGATCACCCGCGCGATCTCGCCGCCAGAGCGCAGATGCGACAGGTGCTTGGTCTTGAAGCGGCTATAGGCCCAGGCGACCGAGCCCTCGACCAGATGCGCCCGGCCGGTGTCCTTGGCGGCGGCGCGTGCCTTCTCGCGCTTGGCCTGCTCGGCCTTCGCCTGAGCCATCCGGTCGGCCTGTGGGTCCTCGCCCGCGGCCACCAGCCCGAGCAGGCGGCGGGCCTCCCGGCGTGCGGTCACGACCGTCCAGGGCGAGCCGAACTTGCCGATGGTGTAGCGCCGCGACGGCGCGCCGCGGCCATGGCCGGCTCTGTATTGCACGACGAAGCTGCGCACGCCGGCCGGCGTGATCCGGCAGCCGAAGCCCTTCACGTCCTCATCCCAGAGGAACAGGTCCTGGTCGCCCGGCTTGGTGTCGTCGATCAGGGTCTTGGTCAGGGTCGGCATCGTCGTACCCTTGTGTGCTTACGTGCGCCAGGATACCGTCGCTGCGTAAGCACAGCAAGGATAAGCACCAGTTATCTCCCACAACCTCCCGCAACATGGCGGCTCTGGTTATGTGATTGAATCAGGTTAGGAAACAGGCGCTCCGATGGCTCTACCTAGACTTCCCACAACGTCCCACAACAGGGCAAAAACGGCCTTCCCGCCTTTCCCCGAGGAGAGGGAAACAGAACGCGCTGCTCCGATACCTCTCCCTCGGGGAGAGGTCGAAATCGTGCAGCGATTTCGGGTGAGGGGGTGGCTCCGGCCCATCCGGCCAGCCTCGCCAGCCGGTCACCCGGTGTCGGGTTTGTCCGCCCAGTCGAGATCGGAATAGGGCTCGAGGCCGAGCGATCGGCAAAGGCGTTCGGCGACCCGCATCGGCGGTTCGGCGTCGAGCAGTGCCGGGATATCGGGCTCCTGCAGCCGGGCCTCGATCCCGGCCTTCAGCGCGGGGATCTCGTCGCGATCCACGTAGCGGAGCGGCTGCTTCATCAGGTCGACCAGCCGGGCCTAGCGCCGCTCCTTGGTTTCGGCCACGGTGCCGGTCAGCGGTGGCGGATGGGGCGGGTCCGACCAGTCCGAGGCCCGGCGGCGCCATTCGTCGGAGAGCTCGAGGCTGCAGGCCAGGCCGGCGATGACCGAGCCGACCGCCCGGTCCTCGATCCGGTCCTCCTCGTCGTCGTAGAGCGCGTCGAGCCGCTCTTGCAGATCGTCGGTGCGCTCTTCGGCCTTGTCGTGCTCCTCGGGCGCCAGGTCCGGGTCCCAGATCAGGGCGTGGAGGGCCGAGGTGACATGGTTGCGCTGGCGGGCGCGGCGGGCCTTTCGGTCGGCCTTGTCGCCGGCGCAGAGGTCGGCGGCGGCGCGGCTGCGCAGGGCGAGGGAGCGCTGCACCGAGCGGGAGAACCGGCCGAAGGCCATCCCGGCCTCCTGCGCCTCGGCCGGGCCGCCTCCACCGCGGCCTCGTCGGCCTTCGGCTGGGCGGCGCGGGCCTGGGCAGCGACGGCACGGACGCCTTCGGCCTCGGCCAGCTGCATGGCGATCTCGGCCAGGCGCGTGAGCATCTGGACCTGCTGCAGCGCGAGGCCGCGGCAATAGGCCTGGACGTCGAGATCCTCTGGCGCCTTCTCCATGGAACGTATCATGAACAACACGGGAGCGCCGGCGCAATGAACATTGCGTTTACAACTCGTCCTGGGGCCGGTGCGGGCGGCGCCATCCTGGATCGCCGCCCCCGGATCGAGTCCGAGGAGCGCGCTTCGCGACGACAAGGAAGGTTGTGGGACTCTCTATGGCCGGGCGTGCGTTTGGCACGGCGGAGCAAGTGCTTTGGCAAACGCCCGACCGCCTTCTAAGCGCGGAAAGCGGTCAGAACCAAGATTGATCTATAAATGCGCCGTGGTGGGAAGGAGCCCACCTGCGAGAATGGAGCGCGCGATGGGGGACGTGGCCACGTACGCCTATGAAACCAAAGTGGTGATCCATCCCTGGACGGAACTGATCCACGGAGGATTTATCTTCCAGGAGCCCGTCGTCGTTGTCGATGCATCCGATTGTGAAAGCATAGGTCGCACGATCATGGGCGCGTCGGCGCTGTCGCTGACCGGCTCGTCCCACCCAACCGATTGGAAGAGCCTCACAGCTCCCCTGTTGAAAGCCACTGCTTCAAAGTCGTGGAGGCAGTTCGCACAGAAGTCCAAATACGTCCATATTGCAACTACCGCGGGACGACTGACGCTAGAACCACACCTCCGGGCCCAAGACGGATCTTTTGCGCTCCTCCCAAGTGCTGCATTCGAGGGGGCATCAGATTCAAATCGGCTGGTCGCGGCGGCCCTCAACAAGGCCTTCGCTCTTTGTGTCTGAGTAAGCCGAACCGTCCGGAAGGGGTCGGAAGCTGCCATGTGGAATGGGTCGTTCCGGAGGAGCAATCAGGGTTTCCAATCGCAGCGCTTCGATACGTCTTCGAGCACCCGATCAACACCCGCGATGTTGAACGATGCTGCAATTTCGTTGTCGCCGTGGGGGACTGTCGAAACCAGGAGTCGTTCTCCTCGCCTCAAGGCTCTCGCGGTTGCCGATGGATCCAGAGCGAACGTCGCCTCATAATTCGAAGACATAGTCCAGTCGGTGGCGACAGCCTGGTAGCTGTCAACCCGAAAGGTCAAACGGGTCCTATGATCGATTCCGCCGCTGGTGACAAACCTCCGCCAATTTACATAAATCTCCGGGACTACATTCTTGCAGGCAATCGTGAAGACCGGAACGACGGCGCCACTGATTTGGCCAGGCACTTTGCCTTCGGCAGAAACAGTCCAATACGAGTTCTCGAAATCCGTCATGCCGTCCTTCTCGATTTCGTGCTTCCACCGATCTTCCGAAGGAGCTGCCGTCTTCGCTCCCGGGAGCTCAGTTCTCACGAGAAGGTCGTAGCAAGCTAGTCTGGCGCGATCATCATCGGTATCGGCGCAAACTTTCAGTCCGTCTTCGATTTTGCCGGCAATCGCTGCGGACGATACTCCGTTACCGCCAGAGCCGTGACGACAAATCTCTTCATTCGAATGACGCCTCTATAAGATTAGGTCGCAATGTACCTCGTATTTCTGCAGCACCGTCAACCCTGACGGCTGCGCCTGGCGTCAGGAAGGTCTGCCCTGAAGGGGATGAACTGGCTATTCGGCTGGCTTGAGCTTCCACTTCGGGTCGATTGCTGCGCACCGCGGGACGGCCGCATCAATCATCCCGCCTTTTGGCCTACGTCTCCGGGATCACCAGCGGGCCGCAATTGTCGTCGGCAACGAAGACGGCGAGGATCTGCGCCGGCTCGGTGGCGCTGGCGTTCTCGGCGAAGAGGTGCAGCGCCCCCGGCGGCTCGAACCAGGTGGTGCCCGGCCCAAAGGTCTGCGGCGGGCCGCCGGCGAGCTGCGACCGCACCGCGCCCCTGATCACGAAGGCGGTGACCGAGCCGGGGTGGCGGTGCGCCGGGGTGTAGGCGCCGGGCGGGAAGTCGACCGTGGCGGTGGTGATCGACGTGCCAGGCGAGTTCGGCAGCGCCTCGCAGGACAGCGGCTTGACCAGCGTCGCCGGCCGGGCGCCCGGCGCCGCGCCGGCATCGGCCTGGGCGTGGACATGGGCCGGCATCAGCGGTGCGGCGGGACCATCGGCCGGCCGGGTCCCCCACAGCGCCGCGAGCGCGACCAGGGCCGCGCCGCCGGTCCCCAGGAGCATCAGCCGCATCGGCTGCGGGCCGGGATGCAAAGCGGACATGATCGTTCCCCTCAGCCCGGAAGCCGGAACCCGGCGTCCCAGCCGAGCTCGCGCACCGCCTTCTCGACCAGGGCCGGGCCGCCCGGCTCGGCGATGTTGAAGATGCCGCGCCGGCCGCGGTCGACCGCCAGCAGCGCCGCCTGCGCCGCGGCGTCGACATGCACCGACCCCGGCGCCGGCGGCGCATCGAAGCCGGTGCCCGGGCCGTAGAATTGGCCGTAGCGCAGCACGACGCCCTCGAACGGCGGCGTGTGCAGCACCTGCGTCTCCAGCGCCACCACGCCGTCGATGCTGACCCGCCGGCTGCCGTCGGCCGGCCGGTCGAGCGGGTGGTCCTCGGCATAGGGTGGCGTGCCCGGCCGGTAGGCCCAGGCGATGCTCTGGGCGATCAGCCGGCGGGCGCCCACTTCGCGCACGGCCGCGACCAGGTTGCGCGTGCCCTCGCTGCGGATCCGGGCGTTGCGCGGCCCGGCCTCGGCCATGCGCGCGGGGTCGAGGCCGGGCGGCAGGTCGGTCAGCTGGTGGATCACCACCTCCGGCCGCGCCGCCGCGACGGCGCGGAGCAGGGCCCAGGCGTCGAACACGTCGACCACCACGGGCTGGGCGCCGAGCCGGCGCAGCGCCTCGGCCTTGGCCGGGTCGCGGGTGGTGCCGAAGACCTGGTGCCCGGCCTGGCACAGCAGCGGCACCAGGCGGCGGCCGACGGCGCCGCCGGCGCCGGCGAGAAAGATCCTGGACGGCATCGGGTCCTCCTATCGTCTCGGGCCAGCGGCAGGCCGAAGCGCAGCGCGGTCGCGAGCAGGCCGCAGCGATAGTAGAAGCGGTGGCCCGGCACATTGGCCAGCGGCGTGTCGAGGAGGCCGTGATCCGGCGCTGGCTCGCTGCGGTGGCGGCGGAGGGCGGCGAGGTGGAACAGGAATAGGAGACCCGGCAGACTCGGGGCCACTCCGCAGCCGAGGACGCAGCCATGCCGAGTTCCGCCCATGATGAGACGTATCTTCGCCACGCCCTCGCAGTAGCGCGGCGCGCTCGCGAGAAGGGCAACCATCCCTTCGGCGCCGTCCTGGTCGGCCCGGCCGGAGAGGTCCTGCTGGAAGGTGAGAACACGATCGTCACCGGCCGCGACCTGACCGGTCATGCCGAGCGCAACCTGCTGACCCTGGCATCCGGCCGGTTCGAGCCGGAGCTGCTGCGCCGCTGTACCCTCTACGCCAGCACCGAGCCATGCTCGATGTGCGCCGCGGCGGCGCGGATCGTGAAGGTCGGCCGGATCGTCTACGGGCTGTCGCAGGCCGGGCTCTATGCCCTGACGCCGAGGCGGGCCGACGGCAGCCGTGGCAGGGACATACCGTGCCGCGACGTGGTGGCCATCGCGTTGCGGACCATCGAGGTCGTCGGGCCGCTGCTCGAGGACGAGGCCCGCGCCGTCCACGCCGGCTTCTGGTGATACCGCCGGACCGGAGCGGCTCAGGAGGGCACCGCGGCGACTGAAGGGTGCAACTGCGGCCGATAGCCGGCGGCGAGGACGGCGACGCTGGGCAGCGGGGTCAGCAGGCCGACCCGACCGGAGGGCCGCGGTCTGGATTCAGCATAGCCTGACGAAGTCCAGCGGCGCAGCCCGCCGCCCAGCACCAGCCAGGCGCCGCCGGGATCGTCGGGCAGCGCCACCATCGCCCCGTCCGGCAGATCGGCCGCAGGATGGAGCACCACGCGCTGCCGGCGAGTGGCGGGGTCGATCCGGGCGGCCTGCAGCACCCGGTCCATGGCGTCGGCCAGCGGCGGCGCGGCCAGCCCGTGGGCCCGGGCCCAGGCGGCGCGCCAGGCATTATAGGCCTCGCGCCGGCATTCGGCGCAGGGGCGGTGGCCGGCGGCGATCGCCACCGCCTCGTCCAGGAAGAACAGATGGGTCCAGCGGTCCGGCTGCATCACCGGCCGCCACCAGCCCTTGAACGCCAGCCGGCAGCAGATCCAGCGGGTGGTCGACCACGGCCGGCGGATGCGGCCCTCGGCATCGTGGATCACGCCGCGATTGCCCAGCATGGTGCCGCGGGCGGGGTCGGCGACGATCTCGCCGAAGGGCGTGACGCGGTTGCGATGGGCCATTGCGGCATCATGGCATGGCCGCCATGCCCCGTCCGCGGATTGTGACTATACCGACCAGTCGGTATAGTCGCCGTCATGAGCACACCCGACACCAAGACCCGGATCCTGGCCGCCGCCGAGCAGGTGGTGCTGGAGCGCGGCGTTCCGGCCCTGACGCTGGACGCGGTCGCCGAGGCGGCCGGCCTGAGCAAGGGCGGGCTGATCTACCATTTCGAGAGCAAGGAGGCGCTGATCCGCGCCATGATCGCGCGGATCGGCGCCTGCATGCAGGAGCGCATGGACCGGCTGGGCGCCGCGGACGGCAAGCCGGGCACCTGGACCCGCGCCTATCTCGGCGCCGCCTTCCCGCCGCCGGGGACCCCGGACGACCGCGACGCGACGCGGGAGGCGGCGCTGATCGCCGCCCTGGGCTACGACCCGGCGCTGATGGCCCCCTATGCCAAGCAATATGCCGGCTGGGTCGAGCAGCAGCGGGCGGACGGGATCGACCCGGTCCTGGCCGCCATCGTCCGGCTGGCGGCGGACGGGCTGTGGCTGAACGAGGTGTTCGGCATCCGCGCCGTCGACCCGGCGGACCGGGCGGCGGTGCTGCAGCGCCTGGACGCGATGACGCGGCCGGGCGCCTGACCTTCAATCCAAGGAGTTGCTGTCATGGCTTGGGTGATCCTGATCATCGCCGGGGTGTTCGAGATCGGCTGGGCGATCGGCCTGAAATACACCGAGGGCTTCTCGCGCCTGTGGCCCAGCGTGGCGACCGCGGCGGCGATGATCGTCAGCCTGGTGCTGCTGGGCCTGGCGCTGAAGACGCTGCCGATCGGCACCGCTTATGCGGTCTGGACCGGTGTCGGCGCGGTCGGCACCGCGATCCTCGGCATCTACCTGTTCGGCGAATCGGCCGATGTCGCCCGGCTGGCCTGCATCGGCCTGATCGTCGCCGGGATCATCGGGCTGAAGCTCGTCACCCCGCATTGAGGGCCCGTCCCATGGCCTGGATCCTGCTGCTCGCCGCGATCGGCTTCGAGGTCGCCGGCACCGTCTGCATGAAGCTCTCCGACGGGTTCCGCAACCCGCTGCCCTCGGTGCTGATCTTCGTGTTCTACGGCGCCGCCTTCGGCTTTCTGACGCTGACCCTGAAGCGGATGGAGCTGAGCCTGGCCTATGCCATCTGGGCCGGGATCGGCACCGCGCTGACCGTGGCCATCGGCGTGCTGTGGTTCCAGGAGGCGCTGACCGTGCTGAAGCTGGCGTCGGTCGCGCTGGTGATCGCCGGCATCGTCGGGATGAACCTGGGCGGCGCCCACTGACGAGAGGCTGGACCTGCGCACCCGCCTGGGCTCAACTGGCGCCGTTTCAGCCAGGCCAGGGTTGCCCGCATGCAGGAGATGTCCATCGCCGGCCGCCGGATCGGCCCCGACCACCCGCCCTATGTGATCTGCGAGCTGTCGGGCAACCACAATGGCGAGCTGGCCCGGGCGCTGCGGATGATGGAGGCCGCCAAGGCCACCGGCGCCGACGCGGTCAAGCTGCAGACCTACACCGCCGACACCATCACCCTGGACCATGACGGCGACCAGTTCCGGATCAAGGGCGGGCTGTGGGACGGAAGGCGCCTGTACGACCTGTACCAGGAGGCCTCGACCCCTTGGGACTGGCACGGGGCGCTGTTCGCCAAGGGGCGCGAGCTGGGCATCACCGTCTTCTCCACCCCGTTCGACAAGACCGCGGTCGACCTGCTGGAGGGGCTGGGCGCCCCGGCCTACAAGGTGGCGTCCTTCGAGGTGGTGGACCTGCAGCTGGTCGAATACATCGCCAGCAAGAAGAAGCCGATGATCATCTCCACCGGCCTGGCCAATCTCGGCGAGATCCAGGACGTGATCAACACCGCGCGCAAGGGCGGCGCCGACGGCCTCGTGGTGCTGCACTGCATCAGCGCCTATCCGGCGCCGATGGAGGACGCCAATCTGCGCACCATCCCGAACCTGGCCGAGACCTTCGGCGTGATCAGCGGCTTGTCCGACCACACCATGGGCACGGCCGCCTCGGTCACCGCCGTGGCGCTGGGCGGGTCGGTGATCGAGAAGCACTTCACTTTGGCCCGCGCCGATGGCGGTCCGGACTCGGCCTTCTCGCTGGAGCCGGCGGAGTTCACCCGGCTGGTCGAGGACTGCAAGGCGGCCTGGGCCGCGCTGGGCAACATCCGCTACGACCTGAAGGGGTCGGAGGCCGGCAACATCGTCTATCGCCGGTCGCTCTACGTCACCCGCGACGTCAAGGCCGGCGAGACGCTGACCGAGGCCAATGTCCGGTCGATCCGCCCGGGCTACGGCCTGGCGCCGAAGCACCTGCCGGAGGTGCTGGGCCGCCGCGCCAGCCGCGACCTCGCCCGCGGCGAGCCGCTGGCCTGGGCGATGGTGGAGTAAGGCAGAAGCGCATGTCCGTCGTCGCGGTGCTCGATGTCGGCAAGACCAATCTGAAGCTGCTCGCGGCATCGCCGGAGGGCGCGGTGCTGGAGGCGGTGCGCACCCGCAACCTGTCGCGGCCGGGCCCGCCCTATCTGCATGTCGACCTGGCGGCGATGGAGGCCTGGCTGCTGGGCGCGCTGGGCGAGCTGGCCCGGCGCCACCGCCTGGCCGCCTTCGTCGCCACCGGCTACGGCACCAGCGGCGTGCTGGTCGACGAGACCGGCCCGGTGCTGCCGATGATGGATTACGAGGCGGCAGCGCCGGCCTGGCTGGACGCGGCCTATGCCGCCGAGGGGCCGGACTTCGCCGAGACCGGCTGCCTGGTCGACCCCGGGGCGCACCGCCTGGCCAAGCAGTTGCTGTGGCTGGAGCGCGACTTCCCGGACGGCTTCGCCCGCGCCCGCTGGCTGCTGACCCTGCCGCAATACTTCGCCTGGCGCCTGGGCGGCGTGCCGGCCAGCGAGATCACCACCCTGGCCGCCCAGACCCAGCTGTGGAACCCGGCGGCGGGCGACTTCGCCGGCATCGTCCGGCGCCGCGGCTGGGACCGGCTGATCCCGCCGCGCCGCAACGCCTGGGACGTGCTGGGCATGATCCGGCCGGGCCTGTCCGCGGCGCACGGGCTGCCGCCCGACCTGGCCCTGCTGTGCGGCGTGCATGACAGCAACGCCAACTACCACCGCTTCCTGGCCGCCGGGCTGGGCGACGTGCCGCTGCTGTCGACCGGCACCTGGATCATCGGCTTCCGCCCCGGGCTGCCGCTGGACCGGCTGGATTCGCGCCGCGGCATGGTCGCCAATGTCGATGTCGACGGCCGGCCGATCGGCTGCACCCTGCATATGGGCGGCCGGGAGTGGGAGCGGATCGCCGGCCCGAGCCCCGCCGAGGCCACGCCCGCCGACCTCGCCGCCCTGATCGCTTCCGGCACGATGGCGCTGCCCAGCTTCGCCGAGGGCGACGGGCTGTTCCCCGGCCGGGCCGGGCGCGGCGAGATCATCGGCCCGGCGCCGTCCGGGCCGGCCGGACGGGCCGCGCTGGCGACGCTGTACACCGCGCTGAGCTGCGCCACCGCGCTCGACCTGCTGCAGGCGCGCGGCCGGGTGATCGTCGACGGCGGCGTCGCCGCCAACCCGGTCTTCGCGCCGCTGCTGGCGGCGCTGCGGCCGGGCGACCGGGTCGAGACCTCGGCCGAATCGGACGGCAGCGCCATCGGCGCGGCGCTGCTGTGGGCCCGCCATCTGGGCCGGGCCGCCGCCCGGATGCCGCTGCTTCCGGCCGCGCCGCTGGCCCTGCCCGGCCTCGCCGCCTATGCCGAGCGCTGGCGGGCACTGGCTGGCGCGCCGGGCGTCGCGGCGCTATAGATCGGACGTATCCGCAGCCCACCAACCAAGCCTCGAGGAAGCACCATGTCCGCCCTGAACCATCTCGCCCTGCGGCAAGGCATCATCGACATCTGCCGCGAGATGAACGCCAGCGGGCTGAACCAGGGCACCTCCGGCAACGTGTCGCACCGGATCGAGGGCGGCATGCTGGTCACCCCGACCAGCCTGCCCTATGCCGAGATGCAGCCCGAGGACATCGTCGAGATGGCCTTCGACGCCAGCTATGAGGGCCGGCGCATGCCGTCCTCCGAATGGCGCTTCCACCGCGACATCCTCAAAAATCGCACCGACGCCAACGTCGTGCTGCACACCCATTCGGTGTTCTCGACCACGCTGGCGGTGCATGAGAAGGGCATCCCCTGCTTCCACTACATGGTGGCGGTGGCCGGCGGCATCGACATCCGCTGCTCGCCCTATGCCTGCTTCGGCACGCAGGAGCTGTCGGACCACGCGCTGACCGCGCTGGAGGGCCGCACCGCCTGCCTGCTGGGCCATCACGGGCTGATCGTGCTGGCGGAGAATTTCGCCCGGGCGATGTGGCGGGCGATCGAGGTCGAGGTGCTGGCCAAGATGTATGTCCATGCCCTGGCGATCGGCGAGCCGCCGCGGCTGACCGAGGCCGAGATGGCGCAGGTGATCGAGCAGATGCGGCGCATGAGCTATGGCCAGGCGCCGGACCTCGACACTGTCGGCGACACGCCGCGGCCGCGCAGCGCTGCGTAAGGCCGCATCAAACGCGCTAGTTCCTGCCGCATTTGCGGAACATCCTCCTGCCTCTGACCCTTATCTCGGTTCCGCATCCGCGACCGCGAGACTGGAGGAAATCATGCGTTCCATCCGCCTGCCCCTGGCCGTTGCCGCCCTCCTGCTGGCCGGCCCGGCCTTCGCCCAGAACGACATGCAGGACCTGCTGGGCCAGGCCGGCAAGGCGCTCGACCAGGCCGGCCGCCGCGTGCAGCAAGGCTATGAGGACACCGCCAAGGCGATCGACCAGGCGATCGCCAACCCGGAGGACCCGGCAAATGGCTCGCTGGCGACCCGGCTGATCCGGTCCGACGTGCTCGATTCGGCGCAGCGCCCGATCGGCGAGGTCGCCGATTTCGTGATCGCGCCGAACGGCCAGGTGCTGCTGGCGATCATCCGCATCGGCGGCACGCTGGGCGTCGGCGGCCGGCTGGTCGCGGCCGATTACGCCCTGCTCGAGCCGGTGCTGCTGAAGGGCCACCCGGCCTTCGTCTACAAGGGCGACCTCGGCGCACTGCCTGACTACAAGGTCGCCACCGGCGGCTGACCCTGCGGGCCCCGGCCACACCGCCGGCGCCCCTTCCCCATGACGGCCGTGACAATTTAGAGATTCCCTAAAGGGAGCCGGCCGCCTAGCTTGCGCATCATCCTTCCGGATGCCGGCGACGGTTCCGGCGTGGACGATCGGAGCGCCCCGGCCCCTGCCGGCAGGCGCGTCGTTGCATGGAAGCGCGCGGGCGGAACGATGCTGGACGTCCTGCTGATCCCGGTCCTGGTCCTGGCGGTGCTCGGGTGCCTCTATCTCGGCGCCGCGATCCTGCTGATCGGCCGGCACGCCAAGCGGCGCGTCCCGGACTCCGGCGCCTTCCCGTCGATCACCGTGATCAAGCCGCTGCACGGCATCGAGCCCGGGCTGTTCGAGAACCTGGCCTCGTTCTGCAGCCAGGACTATCCCGGCCCGGTGCAGATCCTGCTCGGTGTCGCCGACCCGCGTGACCCGGCGGTCGCGGTGGTCGAGCAGCTGCGCCGCGCCTTCCCGCAGGCGGTGCTGGAGCTGGTGGCCGATCCGCGCCGGCACGGCTCGAACCGGAAAGTGTCGAACCTGATCAACATGGCGGAGCGGATCCGCCACGAGGTCGTGGTGTTCTCCGACAGCGACGTGCGGGTGCCGGCCGACCATCTGCGCGGCATGGTGGCGGAGCTGCAGGCCCCCGGAGTCGGCTGCGTCACCTGCCTGTATCACGGGGTGCCGACCGGCGGCGTATGGTCGCGGCTGATCGGCCTGGGCATGGACACGCATTTCACCCCGAGCGTGATCGTCGGGCTGGGCCTGCGCCTGGCGCGGCCCTGCATCGGCACCACCATCGTGATGGGCCGCGACATGCTGGCCGAGATCGGCGGGCTGACCGCCTTCGCCGACCTGCTGGCCGAGGACCACGCCATCGGCGCCGCGGTCTGGGCCGCCGGCCGCAAGGTTGCGGTCTCCACCCAGCTGATCGGCCATCTCTGCAGCGAGGCCTCGGCCCGCTCGATGTGGGCGCATGAGCTGCGCTGGGCCCGCACCATCAAGAGCATCGATCCGCTCGGCTATGCCGGGTCGCTGATCACCCACCCCCTGCCGCTGGCCCTGATCGCCTGGGCCCTGGGCGGCGGATGGCCCGCCCTGGGCGTGGCCGGGCTGGCGCTGCTCGGGCGGATCGCCTTGTGCATCCGCTTCGAACGCGCCTACTCTCTGCCGCCGCGCCCCACCTGGTTGATTCCGGCGCGCGACCTGCTGGCCTTCGCGGTTTTCGTCGTGAGCTATCTCGGCTCCGGCGTGAACTGGCGGGGCCATCTGTATCAACTCGTACCAGACGGCACCTTGGTGACGGATCGAAGGCCACCCTCCCCATGACGATGAAGACGTTGTTCCTGCAGGCGCCCTCCTTCGACGGCTTCGACGGCGGTGCCGGGTCGCGCTACCAGGCCAAGCGCGAGATCAAGTCCTTCTGGTATCCGACCTGGCTGGCCCAGCCGGCGGCGCTGGTCGAGGGCTCGAAGCTGATCGACGGCCCGCCGTCGCGCACCAGCCCGGCCGCGGTCGCCGCGCAGGCCAAGGATTTCGACCTCGCCGTCCTGCACACCTCGACCCCCTCCTTCGCCTCCGACGTCAAGATGATCGAGGCGCTGAAGGCGGTGAACCCGAAGCTGAAGGCCGGCCTGGTCGGCGCCAAGGTGGCGGTCGACCCGAACGGCAGCATGGCCGGGTCGCCGCTGATCGACTTCGTCGCCCGCAACGAGTTCGACTTCACCATCAAGGAGGTCGCCGACGGCCGCGACCTGTCGAAGATCGACGGCCTGACCTATCGCAATTCCGAGGGTGTGGTGGTCCACAACCCGGAGCGCGCGATCCTCGAGAACATGGATTCGCTGCCCTTCGTCAGCCCGGTCTACCACCGCGACCTGGTGATCGAGGACTATTTCATCGGCTATCTGAAGCACCCGTATCTGTCGATCTACACCGGCCGCGGCTGCAAATCGCGCTGCACCTTCTGCCTGTGGCCGCAGACCGTGGGCGGGCACCGCTACCGCACCCGCAGCGTCGGCCATGTGATCGACGAGATCCGCTGGGCCAAGCAGACGATGCCGCAGATCCGCGAGTTCTTCTTCGACGACGACACCTTCACCGACGACCTGCCGCGGGCCGAGGCGATCGCGCGCGAACTCGGCAAGCTCGGCATCACCTGGTCGTGCAACGCCAAGGCCAATGTGCCGCGCGAGACCCTGAAGGTGCTGCGCGACAACGGCCTGCGGCTGCTGCTGGTCGGCTACGAATCCGGCAACCAGCAGATCCTGTTCAACATCAAGAAGGGCATGCGGATCGAGGTCGCCAAGCAGTTCACCAAGGACTGCCACGAGCTCGGGATCCAGATCCACGGCACCTTCATCCTGGGCCTGCCGGGCGAGACCAAGGAGACGATCCAGGAGACCATCCGCTTCGCCACCGAGATCAACCCGCACACCATCCAGGTGTCGCTGGCGGCGCCGTATCCGGGCACCTTCCTGTACAACCAGGCGGTGGAGAACGGCTGGCTGGACGCGGCCCATGCCGAGCTGGTGGACGAGCGCGGCGTGCAGATCGCGCCGCTGCACTACCCGCATCTGGGCCATGACGAGATCTTCCACTCGGTGGAGGATTTCTACCGGCGCTTCTATTTCCGCGCCCCGAAGATCGCCTCGATCGTCGGCGAGATGGTGCGCAGCCCGGAGATGATGAAGCGCCGCCTGCGCGAAGGCGTGGAGTTCTTCCGGTTCCTCAAGGAGAGGAAGGCCGCGTAAGCCGGCGGGGAAGCACCTCCGGCCCCTCCCGCGGGCGGGAGAGGCGAAACGATCCGGTGTCGTAGGTTGGGTTCGCGGCACGCGAACCCAACAGGATCGGGGGCCGCAAAGGCGGCGGGATGTTGGGTTCGCCAGCGCGAACCCAACCTACGCGGTCACCCCGTGTCCGGCGGCTTCGGCTTGCGACGGCCGGCGCCGGCCGGGCGGAGCTCGGGCGGGGCCTCGGGCGGATCGTCCTCCGACGGCAGGAAGCCCAGATGCTCCATGGCCACGTCGGCCATCTCCAGCCAGCGCTCCACATTCGGCGGGAAGTCCCAGCGCCGGCATAAGGCCGCCACCGCGACCTCGGCCCGGCTGGCCTCGATGAACTCGACGACCTCCGGCCGCTCCACCCGCTCGCACACCTCGGTGGCGTGGCGCTGGACCTCATCGGGGTCTTCGGACGATTCGTAGGTCGCCGCCAGCATTGCCAGCTTCACCCGCAGCGCGTGCCAATCCTCCTCGGCCGCCTCGCGCTTGGCCGCGGCCTTGCGCCGCTCGTCGCGCTGCCCGGCGAATTTCTCCTTCAGCAGCAGGGTCAGCCGCAGCGACCGGGCGACGACGGCGATCCGGGTGCAGTAGTCGACGCCGGGCTGCGGCGCCTCCACCGCCTCGGTGCGGGTCGCCTCCATCACCTCCATCTGGATCTCGGCCGCCCGGGCGAGCATGCGCAGATCCTGCGCCGCCCGCTCCTCGCGGGAAGCGGCCGGGGCTTCCGAAGCCGAATCGGTCTGCGCCGTGTCCATAGAACATAGCATGAACACGATCGCAGATTAATACAAGAGCACAATGTGTTAACTGACTCCGCGCGATTCCGACCCGGGCGGCGGCAGGCTGGATCGCCTCGATCCATGTTCCTGATTTGTTCTTGACACGATGGCACGTCACGCGGCATAATTCAGGCAGAGTCGAACAGTTGCGCCCGTCCGGCCCCGCCGCGGCGGGCGTTTTCGTGGGAGGCCGGGATGTACGTGGATGTGACGGGACTCAAGCTGGGCTGGGTCGACGTCGCCGGGCACACGCGACGCGGCGGTGCCAGGGCGGCGATCATCCTGGCCCGCTTCGATCGCGGCAACACCGGGACGCAGGCCCATGTCATGCTGAAGCGGCCCGAGACCCTGATCCTGTGCTTCGAGACGGTGGCCGGGTGGCGACAGCGGGGAGCGCCCCCGCCGGAGCCGATGCGCCAGCTGGCCGACGCGACCGAAGCGCGCCTGCTCTCCGACGCCATCACCGGCCGCGCCGCGGCTGGCGTGATGCGGCTGGAGCAGGCGTATCGGGACTTCCGCGACCAGGACGAGTCGCCGGAGGGCGCGCCGGCCGCCCTGCCCCCGCTCGACCTGGCGCCTGCGTTCGAACCGCTGCTGGAGCGGTCGCGCTACAAGGGCGCCTATGGCGGCCGCGGCTCCGGCAAGTCGCATGTGTTCGCCGAGCTGCTGGTGCGGCGCTGCATCGAGGCGGCGCCGGTGCGGGCGGTGTGCATCCGCGAGGTGCAAAGGTCGCTGGACCAGTCGGTCAAGCGGCTGATCGAGGACAAGATCCAGGCGCTGGGCGTCGGCGCCGCCTTCACCGTCCAGGCCGACCGCATCCTGACGCCCGGCGGCGGCCGGATCATCTTCCAGGGCATGCAGAACCACACCGCCGAGAGCATCAAGTCGCTGGAGGGCTACGACATCGCCTGGGTCGAGGAGGCGCAGGCGCTGTCGATCCGCAGCCTGGACCTGTTGCGCCCGACCCTCCGCAAGCCGGGGTCGGAGCTGTGGTTCTCGTGGAACCCGACCCGGGCGGACGACCCGGTCGACGCGCTGTTCCGCGACGGGACGCCGCCGCCCGGATCGGTGCTGGTGCAGGTGAAATATTCCGACAACCCGCATTTCCCGGAGGTGCTGCAGGTGGAGATGGAATGGGACCGGGCGCGCGACCCGGACAAGCACCAGCATGTCTGGCTGGGCGGCTATCGCACCTTCAGCGAGGCCCGGGTGTTCGAGAACTGGAAGGTGGAGGCGTTCGCGACCCCGGCCGATGCCCGCTTCCTGTTCGGCGCCGACTGGGGCTTCGCCCGCGACCCGACGGTGCTGGTGCGCTGCTTCGTGACCGGGCGGACGCTGTTCGTCGACCATGAGGCCTATCAGGTGGGCTGCGAGATCGACCGCACGCCGGCGCTGTTCGACACCGTGCCGGGGTCGCGGCGGGGCCAGATCATCGCCGACAGCGCCCGGCCGGAGACCATCAGCTACATGCAGCGCAACGGCTTCGGCAGCATCAAGGGGTCGACCAAGGGGGCGGGGTCGGTGCAGGACGGGATCGAGTTCCTGAAGGCGCACGACATCGTGGTGCATCCGCGCTGCCGCCACCTGATCGACGAGCTGGGGCTGTACAGCTATCGCACCCATCCGAAGACCGGCGTGATCCTGGCCGAGTTGGAGGACCGCGAGAACCACGCCATCGACGCCCTGCGCTATGCGGTCGAGGGCCTGCGGCGGGGCAGCTACGACACATCGATGAAGTGGGTGGGAACATGGTGACGGGTATCGCCGGAGAGGACGGGCAGTGCGCGGGTGGGACGCGGCTTTGGATGGACGGCAAGGCCGGTTCGTCCCCATTGCCGACGTTGGGGGCTTTCCGAGCTTCTCCGATCCAGACCTTTTCCGGCGACTTATCCGCACCAGAAAGCGGACCTTACGCGCTGGGCGGCAGCTCTGTTTGGCCAGCGCACCATTCGCAACCGCCTTCTTCAACCGGTTGAATGGAGAATGGGTCCAGGCGATCATGCCTAACCAAGCAGATGAGCAGGATTGACCATGGCGTGGATCATGGCTGGCTCGCCGCTGATGCCCAAGCAGGTTCCTGAGGGCACGCCGGGCAGTACGCCAGGGCCGATGCCGGGACATGTTCCCGAGTATGCCGCGTGGCTAAGAGACCGTTTGGAAATTGCGGATGGGGGCTTTCTCGGCGAGCGAGGATATGATTCAAGCTATGGATGTGGACGGAACAGAGCCGTGGCCGGATGGCCGAGATCGCAAAGAAGACCAAGCGCTA